>JAGBXL010000177.1 GCA_017629325.1 Clostridia bacterium
GCTATCGATAAGGCTCCGTATGCTATATCCGCTATTAAAAGTGCTTTCCCATACTCCATATATATCATATAAGCGTTTATTTCTCCTGCCGACTGCATGTTATATATATAGCCGGTTAAATACATTATGCCACCCATAAAGCTTGTTATTGCCGACGCATACAGTGATACAATTATTAAAAATTTATACCAGTTCATAGGAAGATGGCTTGTAAATGGATTGGCATCTACTCCTGTTTTATGAGTTCTGCGGGCAAAAACACTCATCTCCGCCCCGCACCTAGAGCACACAAGGCTATTTTCGGGAATTATGCTGCCGCATTTATAGCACTGCATTTTATCGCCTCCGTATATAAAATTACATAATATAACTATTATATTATAACATTAAATAAATACAAAATCAATATGTGAGAAATTGTAAAAAGAAGGGGGTGTAAAAAATTCAAGTGAATTTTTTACACCCCCTTGGAGATAGGAAAAATGATTTAGAATTGGCAAACTGAATGCAAGCCAAGATATATCTTGGCTTGCACGATAGCCCGACGCTGTACAAAGGTACTGCGAGGGTGAAGTTAGCCAATAGCAAAAGGCATAAGATATAAGAAAAATATCGTAAAAAATACGATGTTTTTCTACATTTATAAAATTTTTATCATTTAATGTATCATAAATGCTTTTATATGTCTTTATTCTTGCCTTTTGCGGTCTGGATTATTTTTACATCTCCATCATTATTTTATTTCTTCAAAATCACTTACCCCATGTTTACACCATGGGCAGATAAAATCATCGGGCAAAACTTCGCCCTCATAAACATAGCCGCATATTTTACACACATAACCCTTTTTCTTTGTTTCTTTATTTTTGGGCTTTATATTTTCCTGATAGTAGGTGTAGGTTACAGCTTTTTCGGTTGATATTATTTCCGCCTCGGTAACATCACATATAAAAAGTCCGTGAGTATCTAAGTCAACATAGTTTGCCACCTTTAAAGAAATAAAGGCATTTATGTTTTCATTTAATACCGCCAAGCCGTTTTCCGATAGCTTTGGGCTTTCACCCTCAAATTTATTAACATCTTTTCCGCTTTGAAAACCAAAGCGTTTAAAGGTTTCAAAGGGGGTGCCCTCTGTTAAACAATTAACATTCATAATTCCCTTTTCTTTTATAACAGAGTGGGAATAATTCATTTTGTTTATACAAACTGCCACGCGGTTTGGTGTGTCGGTAAGCTGCATAACTGTGTTTACTATAATGCCATTGTGTTTATTTCCGTCATTAGATGTTACAACATAAAGACCGTAGGAAATATTAAAAAGCGCTTTTGTATTTATATTTGCCATATATTTCACTCCTTTTTAATATTGTATCACAAAATTTCAAAAAAGAAACCTACCTTGCGGTAGATTTCTTTTTTATGGAGCATAAGGGACTTGAACCCTTGACCCCCACACTGCCAGTGTGATGCGCTCCCAACTGCGCTAATGCCCCATAGATATTCAAAACACAATAAGAATTATATTATACATGTGTTAATTTGTCAAGAAAAAATGTTTTGATTTATATTTATGCGGTCATAAGCATTTTTACATCTTGAGTAATTCTATAAATTCCTCTTCATTTATTACCTTAACCCCTAAAGCATTTGCCTTATCAAGCTTTGAGCCTGCCTCAATGCCTGCAACAACGAGGGAAGTCTTTTTTGAAACTGAGCCCGATACCTTGCCGCCGTTTTTTTCGATTATATCGGCGGCTTCTTTTCTGCCCATTGAAGAAAGAGTGCCAGTTAAAACAACTGTCATTCCCTCAAACACATTTCCAAGAGCTTCTTCCTCTGTGTATAGAGTGTTTACTCCTGCTTCTTTCATTCTTTCTATCATTTCTTTAACATGCTCCAAAGAAAAATAGTTTATAACGCTTTTTGCCATAACGCCGCCAACATCTTCTATTGATGTGAGTTCTTCTTCTGTTATCCCAAAAAGAGCATCTATATTTTTTACTTTAGCTGCAATAAGCTTTGCCGCACCAAGCCCAATATGCCTTATGCCAAGGGCATATAATAGCTTTGATAAATCGTTTGATTTTGATTTTTCTATTGCGTTAATCAAATTTTCGCTGCTCTTTTCTCCGAGCTTATCTATTTTTGCAATATCTTCTTTTTTAAGATAATATATATCGGCACTGTTTTTAATAAGTCCGGCATCTAAAAGCTTTGAAACAATTGATGCACCCATGCCGTCTATATCCATTGCATCTCTTGAAACAAAGTGGATTATTGTTCGCTCAAGCTGTGCGGGGCAATCGGCACCTGTGCAGCGATAGGCGGCTTCGCCATCGTCTCTTGTAACAGGAGCACTGCAAACAGGGCAGATGGCAGGCATTGAAAATTCTTTTTCGCTACCGTCTCTTTTTTCTTTTACAACACTTAAAACCTCGGGGATAATATCGCCCGCTTTATAAACAATTACCTTATCGCCTATGCGGATATCTTTTTCGCGGATATAGTCCATATTATGAAGGGTTGCACGGCTAACAAAAGTGCCCGCCAGGGTAACTGTGTCGAACTGGGCATTTGGTGTTAAAACTCCCGTGCGGCCAAGCTGAACAAAAATATTACGGATTGTGGTTTCCTTCTTTTCTGCCGGATATTTATAGGCTATCGCCCATTTTGGAGTTTTTGCGGTAGAACCCAAGGATTCTCTTTGTGCAAGGGAATTAAGCTTTATAACCGCACCGTCTATATCGTAGGAAAGACTCTGCCTTTTTTCGCCTATTTTTTCAATTTCGGCTATTGCATCGTCTATATTTTTAAATTCTTTTTGATTTGAAATAACCTTGAAGCCTGCCTTTCTTAAAAAGCTTAGCCCCTCAAGGTGAGATTTTATTTCTATTCCCTCTATTCTTTGAATGTTAAACACAAAAATATCAAGCCCTCGTTTTGCAGCTATGGCAGAATTAAGCTGACGAAGTGAGCCTGCAGCGGCATTACGGGGGTTGGCAAAAACACTCTCGCCGTTTAGTTCTCTTTCGGTATTTAAGCGTTCAAACTGCTTTTTGGGCATAAAAACCTCACCCCTTACTTCAAGGTAGCTAACGGGAACCGAAAGCTTTAGGGGGATAGACATTATAGTTTTTAAATTCTCGGTAACATCTTCGCCAATGTTTCCGTCGCCTCTTGTTGAGCCTCTAACAAACTGCGAGTCTCTGTATTCAAGTGATACCGAAAGCCCGTCTATTTTTTCTTCAACACAGTAGGCGGGGACTTCATTTAGATTTGCCCTCACTCTTTCATCAAAGCTTCTTAATTCGTCATGAGAAAAAGCATCTTGAAGAGACTGCATCTGAACTGCGTGTTCAACTTCTTCAAAGCCATCTAAAATTTTGCCGCCTATCTTTTGGCTTGGTGAATCAGGGCTTACAAGATGGGGGTTTTCTTCTTCCATTTTTAAAAGCTCACGCATGAGCATATCGTATTCGTTGTCGGTTATTTCGGGGTTATCTAAAACATAGTATCTGTGGCTGTGGTAGTTTATTTTATTTTTTAATTCTTCGTATTTACTATTCATATTTCCTCCACCAAAACAAATCTTTTTGTTTCGCTGCCATCTTTTAAAATAATTTTATCGTTCCACATAGAAAGGGGGCGTACCCAAACTTTTTCCTCACCGTAGAGTGCCTTATACACAACCATATCTTCTAAAGTTTCACTGTGAGATGCAACAAATAAAACCTCATATTCATTGCCTTTATAGTGGCGGTATATGCCTTTTTTAACACTCATTTTAATTAACCCTTTCGGCAGTTTTAATTTTAACTTCTTTCAGTGGCACATTATTTTCGTCTGTCCCTTCAGAATAGAAGCTCTCAACCGTTTCCATACCCTCGGTTACAAACCCGAAGGAAGCGTAGTCGCCGTCTAAATGGCTCTGGGCTTCGTAGCAAATAAAGAACTGGGAAGAGGCAGAGTCGGGATCTGTTGTTCTTGCCATAGAAACAACTCCTCTGCGGTGAAGAAGGTTATTATTAAATCCATTAGATGAAAATTCACCCTTTATTGAATCTACTGGGTCATTCATTTGATTTATGGGGTCATACGCTCCGCCCTGTGCCATAAAACCAGGGATAACTCTGTGGAAGGTGAGGCCCTCATAAAAGCCTTCATCAACAAGCATTAAAAAATTATCGCAAGTTCTTGGTGCAACCTTTGGATAAACCTCTATGATGAAGCTCTTGCCGTCTTCCATGGTGAATTTAACCTTTTGGGCATCTGTTTTATCTATTAAATCTAAAAAGTTTTCGTCGGTTATGCCTTCTTTTTCAAACTTTTCCATGGCGATGTTATCTCTGTCTGCATTAAAATTAATATAGGGCGGTGTGATATATGGCCATATAACAATGAGGATAATTGCAATGAGTATGGCACTCATAACCCCTATGGCAATATAGTTTTTTTGATTTTGAGTTAGTTTTTTCTTGTTTTCATTTGTTTTTTTATTATTTGCTTTGATTTTCATTTGCGTTTTCTCCTTTTAAAATATAATCTAAAAGCTTTCTTGCATTTTGGTTTTTAATGCTGTTTTTGTCTTTTTCATTATAGCCCCTTAAGGCAAAATACATTCCCTTTGTTTCTATTCCCATATTTTTAAATATTGGGTTTTCATCTGCGGGAATTGCATATATACTGCCATTTTCGTAGGCAAGGCAGCTTTCTTTATTGATATTATATTTTTGAGCAATTTCTGTTACATCTGCAAAGCTTTCGTCAACAGCATAGCTTATGAGAGTTTCTTTTTCAAGAATATAAAAAAGGTTTTCGCCCGATATTATTTCAACCTGAATTTGCTCAGGCACCTGCTGCTCTATCATTTTTTCTTTTGATAAGGGAATAGTTATTGTTTTACTGCCAATGGTTATTTCTCCGTCGCCGTCGGCATCTGATGCTATGCCCCGATTTTTTATTTCCTCTGCCAAAGAGGGCAACTTCCCGGATACAACATTTTTTCCTACATACATTATTCCCAAATCAACTTCTTTTCTTTGAGAACACTGCATAAAGGTTGCTGCAATAAATACTATTGCAAAAACGCAGGCAAAGATTTTAATCCAGTTGTAGTAAAGATAGTTTTTGATTTTTTCTATGTTCATAATATACCTCTTTCTTCCCCTTTGATGTTCTGACTATTTATTAAAATGTTTTTGAATTCCTTTTAAAACAAGGGGTGCTAAAAGGCAGCAAACTGCCATTTCACCAATACCAACCGTAACGCATAAATACCACCAAGCATCGCCTAGACAATAGGCATATTTAAGCACAAAGGGAACTATTACTGCATTTGAAATAACGGGGCAAAGGCTTGCAAGAAAAATTTTATTTTTAAATTTTCTTGTTAAAATGGCGGCAATTAAGGTGGCAATAGAGCCAAAAATAATATCCCATATAACACAGCCAGTTAAAAAATTAGATAATATGCACCCAATAAAAAGCCCCCACACGCTTTCAGGGAAAATAACAGGCAAAAGAGTTAGTGCTTCGGATAATCTAAATTGAATTGCTCCGCTTGCAAGACCCATCATATTTGATACCATGGTTAAAACTATGTACATTCCCGCAACTAAAGATGCACGGGTTATGCTTTTAACATTTGTTTTCATTTTTATTTCTTCCTTTTGTTTTTAAAGTTTTTATATAAACAGGTTTTAACTAAAATACAAAAACCTGTATATTTTTTCGCGTTTTTTAACTGTTTCAACATATTTTTTTGTTTCTTTAAAGGGAATCGTTAAGTTTTCTTCTCCTTGTGCTTTAATCCACTTTTTAACATTTCCCTCACCTGCATTATATGCCGCCAATGCCAAATCTTCGTTTTGGAATTTATCTAAAAGATAGCTCATATATGCACAGCCAATTTTTATGTTGAGATAGGGGGAATAAATGTCTTTAACATCGCCATTTATTTTGTATTTTTCCATGCACCATTTAGCAGTTTCTTCTTTAAGCTGCATAAGCCCCTTTGCATTTTTATGGCTTACTGCATTTTTTCGGAACTTACTTTCAGCACTTATTATTGCTGCGGTAAGCTCTTTATTTATTTTATATTTTTTGCTGCATGCCTTTATTTCTTCTGTATATTTAAGAGGATAAAAGCATTTTAAAGATGGCTTTAATAAAAGAGATGCTAAAATTATAAATAAAACTATTCCAAATGCAAGGGAAAATATTTTTGCATTATTCCAAGATGCTGATTTCATTTACAAATGCTCCTTATAATTTTTTGAGCCTCATAAAAAAGCATTTCCTCACTGCCGTTATTTTTTATTAAAAAATCGCAGTTTTCTATATAGAATTCATCATTCTTTTGAGAATTTATGCGGTTTAGGGCATCTTCTTTATTAAGACCGTCCCGCTGGCATATTCGCTCTAAGCGTTTTTCTTTATCGGCAATAACGCCAACAATATAATCACACTCGCCATCAAGCCCTGCTTCAAAAAGAGTGGGGGCATCTAAAAGAAGCTTTTTATCTGCCGCTTCTTCTATTTTCTCTTTAGTATGTGCCAATATATATTTATAAACTATATTATTTAAAATTTCAAGCTTTTCTTTTGAAGCAAAAACTATGCTTCCAAGCTTTTTGCGGTTTAAATCGCCATCTGGGGTTAAAATTTCTTTGCCGAAATTTTCTGCCAGCTCGTTTAAACAGCTTGAACCCTTTATATAAATTTCTCTTGTGATTTTATCGTAGTCTATAACCTCAAATCCGTTTTCATAAAACACCCGGGCTACACTTGTTTTACCCGTGCCCGTGCCTCCGGTTAATCCAACTATCATAGCTTGCTCCTTTTAGGTTTTTTGTTTAAAAACTAATTGTATCCCTTTCTTGTTTTTCTATAACATTCAACATCATTGTTGTTCGTGTCAAGACTGGAACAAAAAATCATCTAATCATATTGCAAAAGTTATCGTTTCCAATCTATTCAAATTACACGATTTCAATCTGCACTGCCTTCATTGCGTCAAGTGCTGTTTTATGACTTTCTACGCTCACACCTGCACAACATTCACTGTCAACGGTGATTTTAACTTCTGGGAAGGTTGCCTTTAATATCATGGCATTTGAAACTACGCAAATATCTGTACACAGACCGCATAGTTCTATTTCTTCAATCTCCTCGCCATACTCTTTAATCATATTCGGCAGGTTAACACTTCCGAATGTGATTTTGTCAACTACTTCTTTAACATACGGCGTTAATTCATCACAAATCTGCCAGCCGCTTGTATCTTTAATGCAATGTTCAACAGGAAGTTTCTTTCCTTCCTGTGTATTCATATAATCTGCAAAATGTGTATCTCTAGTAAAGATTACTTTGCCTTCAAAGTTCTTTACTTTTTCCACTACATTAGGAACTATTTTCTCTGCCAATTTACTACCAAGACTTCCTGTTATAAAGTCAACTTGCATATCAACCACAATTAAGTATTTCATAGCTTTTCCTCCAA
>JAGBXL010000017.1 GCA_017629325.1 Clostridia bacterium
ATATCAAAAGCAAAATTATATGCCGAACAAACTTTGGCATACATATTAAATAAATTAAGAAAACACGACCAGATAATTAAAAATCTTCACGAATTAAAAGGTGAGGGCTGGCGTAAAATGAAATATGCCAGAGGCCTTTTCGACAGAAGCGTTGGTCTATTATCACTAAATGATGTTAATAAAGAATACATAGCACTAACAGAACCCTTTCATTGCAAGATACTCACTTCATCGAAAAAGCTTTTTGATGAGTGCTCAAAAGATAATAAAATCAGTCTTGTTTCAGAGGAAGAACTTTTTGAAAAAAGCGATATAATAATTATCCAGGGCCAGGCAAATGATTTTACCTGCCAAATAGACAAAGACTTAATAAGCAAAATCAAAAACGAAGCACTTTTGGTACTTGCAACAGACGATATCAAAATCAATAAAGATTATCTTGTGGAAACCTTAAAACAAGGCAGAATTAACGCACTTGTGTGGGAAGGCTTTGATTTTGCAGAAACCATAAAGGGTTTACCAAATGTTATGCTTGCCAAGCAAACTTTAAAATAAAATGAAAATGAATGGCTAATCATTCAGAGTTCATTATAAAATATAGATAAAATAAAAATTTAACGGAGGTTATGATTATGAAAAAAAGCTTAAAGGTAATGAGTTTACTCCTTGCAGTTTGCATGGTACTCGGTGCATGCGTTTCCTGCTCCAAAGATGTGAATTTATCAGATGCAGGTAAATTTACATACTGGGCATCAATGTATTCATCATCTGCACAAACTCTCACATCTTATTCCGAGATGCTTATGTATCAGGAAATAGCAAAAGCAACAGGATTAGAGGTTGAATTTATTCATCCCTCAAAAGGCAACACAGGTTCAGAAGCTTTTCAGATTCTTCTGGCATCGAACGACTATCCCGATATGATTGAATATAGTTGGGGCTCATATTCCGGCGGACCCGACCAGGCTATTGAAGATGGTGTTATCATAAGCCTTAACGATTATTTAGAAGATTACGCTCCCAACTACTACGACTACATGGAGGGCGAAAAAGGCAAAGCTAACGATTATCTTTATAAAAAACAGACAATCACTTTAAAAGGCAACTACTATGGCTTCAGCAATCTTGCAATAGGAAATTACAGAAGCTTTGGCGGTATCTACATCAGAAAAGACATGCTCGATAAATGGGGGGTTGAAATCCCTGTTACCATAGACGACTGGACAGAACTCTTTAAGGTTGCAAAAGAAAACGGTGTTGAATACCCCTTCACAATTACAAGAGGTGGCCTTGGTGTAAACGCTATTAACTCCTACAATGTTGCATGGGATATTGCAAACAATTTCTATATAGACGGTGAAACAGTTAAATATGGTCCTTTTGAAAAGGCTTACAAGAACTATATTAAAAAATTAGCAGAATGGTTTAAAGCCGGATATATTGACCCCGACTTTGTAACAAACGATTCTAACACAGTATTTGGAAGAATCACAAATGGTTCATCAATTGCAGCCTTTGGTTATGTTGGTTCTGCAATGGGCGTTTTAATCCCCGCTATGATAGACAGAGGCGACACAGAGTTTAAACTTGCTGCATGCCCATATCCTGTTTTAAAGGAAGGACAGTCAACAAGATTCTTAAATCTTATGGCAGAAAGCTCCAGCCCCACAATTGCAATTTCCACACAGTGCGGTGCCGAAGATGAAGAAAGAGTTAAAGCTGCTGTAAAATGGTGCGACTATATTTACAGCGAAGAAGGCTCAATTCTTTCTAACTTTGGTGTTGAGGGCGAAACCTACACAATTGAAAAAGACGAAAATGGTGTTGACCACTTCAGATACACAGATAAAATCTTAGACCACGAAAAAATTGGTGCTCACTCAGTTGACGCTGCGCTCTTCCACTTCTTCAGAGTTGGTAATGCACCTGGCATAAGCCAGCATCCCGATTATTTAGATGGCTATTATCAGTATGAAGAACAGAAAGATGCTATTGTTAAATGGAATGAAACAATTGATGCTGCCAAGAAAACATACTATCCATCATCAATTTCTTTCACAGACGAAGAAGCTCAGAAAATTGCAACTATAAAAGCATCAGCGGGTTCTTCAAATCTTTCTGCAGGTATTCTCGATATTATTATGGGCAGAAAATCAATGAGCGAATATGATTCAATCATAAAGGGTGCAAAAAAAGCGGGCTACACCGATATGGTTAAAATATATCAGACTGCTTATGACAGATACTTAGAAGCAGTAGAACAATAATATTAGGCATTACCCATCGGATTTATCCGATGGGTAATGACCACTTAAAAATGAAAGGAAAAGGTGAAGAAATATGAGAAAATCAATAAGTTTTCTTTTAGTTATTTCCCTTCTTGCTTCGCTTTTTGTTTTTCCCGCAGGTGCTTTAGCAAAAGCAAATGAGCTTTTGGTTTCCGAGAGCTTTAACGGTATTGTAACCGGCACAGCTCCTGAAGGCAACATAGTAACAAGCGGAAGAGCAATAGTTGTTGTTACAAAAGAAGGTAAAGAAAAAGGTTTGGAATTATCTAAATATGGTAGCGAAACTACTATATATATGGAGACAGCTCCAAAGGGAAATATTGTTTCTCTTTATATGGATTTAAAATACACAAACGGCTGGTCAAAAACCGAATTTTCCATTCAAAACGGTGCAGGCAAGCAGTATGTTTTAGCCACAATAGCTGACGATGGTGCTCTCACCGTTGCAGGCGGCAAAAGAGTTGCCACCTTCCCCAAGGGAATTGATTCAAGCATTCAGATTGTTTACGACATGACTACTAAAAGAGCCACAATATATGTTGGCAAAAACTGTGTTATGAATAACCGCTACCTAGCATCAGATGCTCACACAGATATCGTAGGCTTTGGTGTTAAGGTTGTGGGAAGCCCCGATAAGAGCCTCATATTAGATAACCTTGCAGCGTTTGATGGTTACGCACCTGTTAAATCTTCAAATATTCCAAAAGCGGCTTATTTAGAAGATGCAGTTGAAATAGCTGAACCAGATAGCGGAGCTTTAACTGCAGGCGAATATGTTGGTGATGCAGTTTATATTTCAAGAAGCTTTGATGAAGAAGGTATTCCTCCTTACGACACCTTTACTGTTGGCGGTATAGCGGCTGTATCAATTGAGAAGAGCATATTTAACGAAAATAAATATCTGCAGATAAAGAAAACCGAACAAAAAGAAAGTTATCTTTCGTTTAGCGGTAATCCTGACGGTAACTACATGGTTTTAGAAGTGGATTTATCAACCGACACAAGCATTCCTGCAGGTAGGCTCCTTCAAACTCGTGACGACCGTCATTCACAGATGTTCACATCTTATCTTAGCATGACAACCGACGGTTCTATTAAGCTTTTTAATAGTGGCGATGTTATTGGTAAAATTGAGCCTATGAAATGGACTCACCTTGGTGTTACCTTTGATAAAAAGCAGCACACCTTCGATGTTTACATTAACGGCGAACTCGTTGCCGATGATGCCAAAATTGCTGCAAAAGACCATGTTGGCTATGCACAGTTCAGAATGGGCTGCGATAAAAACAATAACACAGGTACACTCTTTATAGATAACCTTAAGCTCTATGACGGTAAGGATTTCCGTGATATAGACTACACCGTAAGAAAATCCCGTCCCAAAAAAGATACTGTTGCAAGAAACAGCATCGATATGAATAAGGCTGTAAGCCCATTTTCAAGCACATACTATACCGACCTTGCAAAATACCATGCAAAACACGATATGCTTCTTGAAAAAGATGACGAAATGGTGTATATGCACAAGGAAGATTTAGAGGTTATGTATGGAGCTGAGCTCAAATTAGAAGGTGCTCATGCAACTCAAGAGGGCTACTACGATGCAAGGGCAACAGCCAAGGCATCGGGCTATATTGAAACTGTTTTAGACACTCGTCTTTACATATACAGTAAAGCACCTGTAGATCTCACAGAAGACCAGATTTTAGATGTTTATCGCTATATGTTCCACGAAAGACCAACAGCCGATGATCTTATTAAGCTTTTCAACGAACATAACAAAAATCAGCGTCCAAGGGTACTCATGAATGCTGATGATTTTGCAAAAATTAAAGCCACATATCAAACAGACCCCTACATGAAAAAATGGTTTGAACAGATCAAAAAATCAGCAGATGCAATGATTGGCAGACCGCCATACACATATAAACTCACAGGAACATCTATGGCAGATGTTTCTGAATCGGTAACTGAAATCGGTAATATTTGTTTGGTATATCTTTTAACAAAAGAAGAAAAATACCTCACAACTATTTGGGATTTCTTGGAAAACATTTGTAAAATGAAAGATTTCTCGCCTGCAGGTTACCTTGATTACGGCGAACTTCCCTTTGTTCTCGCAGTTGGCTATGACTGGCTCTATGACTACTGGACAGAAGAACAGAGAGAACTTTTAAGAAACACAATATATGAAAAAGCCGTGGAATTCACCTATAGAATGTATCACAATGAATTCCCTGAAAAAAGTGGTGAGATGTACACAACCTGGTGGGATGGCACAAGTAACTTCAACGGAGTTATAAACGGCGGCCTTATCGCAACATCAATAGCTATTTTAGATACTCACCCCGAAGTTAGTGCAAGGCTTATTGAAATCAGTAAAAAAGCCTTAGAATACTTTGTTGATGCCTACTATCCCGACGGTGCATGGCATGAGGGTAACGCATACTGGAGTTATTCAATGCTTCACTTTACTCACGGTATAAAATCTATGGAAAATGCCTTTGGCACAAACTTTGGTTTATACAATGCACCAGGTATCAGCAAAACTGGTCTTTATGCATCTCAGCTCGCAGGCACAACAAACGGATTTATGATTGGTGATGCAGGTGCAGCAAGCTTTGTTAATAATCACACACTTTCTTACCTTGCAACCTACTATAACGATGCAGAGCTTATGGGTGTTCGTAAAAACGAATATGATGTCAGAAATCATGATGGCAACTACCACGATATGATTTACTATAACCCCGAACTTATGAAAACAGGAACAACTCTCGACTTAGATAGCTTCATGGACGGCTTAGAGGTTATTACCCTTCGAGAAGCCTGGTATGATGCAGGAGCTACCTCGGTTAATATGGTAGGTCCCATTAATAGAAGAACTCATGGCCACATGGACGCAGGCTCATTCCAGTTGGATATGGCTGGCGAACGCTTCTTCCAGGAATCCGGTGCAGAAAACTATAAGGCAAAAGGTGGCTACTTCTCAAGCGGAAGATATAAATTCTATAAGTCCCGTCCTGAAGGACACAATGTTTACATTATCAATCCTAAAAATGACATTGAATATTTTGGTCAGGATGTCAAGACTAAGGGTGAAGGTCAGCTTGTTGTTTCCAAACCCAGAGGTGCTATCGGTGTTATGGATTTAACTCCCGTTTATGCAACCTGGGCATCTAAGGCAACAAGAGGTATGATGCTCTCCGACGACAGACGAAGCGTAACAATCCGTGATGAAATAGACCTTCTCCAGCCAAATTCAGAGGTTTATTGGTTTGCCCACACCTACGCAGATAAAATTGAATTCCCGGATGCAAAAACCGCAGTTCTTACATTGAACGGTAAAAAGATAATGGCAACTATGGATACCAATGGAACAGATGTGGAATTTAAGGTTATGGACCCTGTAACCCTCACTCCTGTTACAGAAGAATATGTAACCAACACAGACATGACAAAAAAAGGCTTTAAAAAGCTTGCCATTGTTTGTAAAGGCACCGGCAGACTTAATATAACAGTTAAGTTTAAGCAGTTCGACGATGAAATAATTGAAGCAAAACCAACAACACTTGATATTTCCCAGTGGACTATTCCTGATGGTGAGGTTACACCTCTTCCAACGGTTGATGGAATCTATGTTGATGGTAAGCTCGTTGAAGACTTTGAAGCAAAGGTAACAGGCTATAGCTATCTCATGCCTACAAAAGCAACAGCTCCTGCTCAGGTTACAGTTGCAACATCTAACAAATACGAAATCGTTCAGGCTCCTGCAATCGGCGAAGATGCAATCATCAAGGTATATTCACCTATAAGTGATGCAGTTTACAGAGTTTACAGAGTAAACTTCTGGCAGAAAGCTCCTCTTGGTGATATCGACGGAATGCGTCGCTACCCTGTTGCAAAAGGTACATCAAGCTCTAATGCCACAGAAACCAACATTCCCGATGCATCAATGGACGGCGACTTTAAAACATGGTGGTCGGCAGTTGCAGCAGACAAAGAAGCAGGTCAGTGGTTAATGTACGAATTAGATGATGTATATCTCGTTGAAAAGATTGGTATTGCATGGTATAACGGCGGAAACAGAACAGGTAAATATAAACTGGAAATTTCTGAAGACGGCGTTAACTGGACAACTATCTATAGCGGCGACACATTGAAATATGACCTTGATAAATACGAATTTACCCATGTTGGCGGTAAAAATGTTAAATTTGTTAAGGTAACAGGCTTTGGTACTGATGTCAACGACTATGTAATGGTTGGTGAAATGGTAGTTCTTGGCAATCAGAGATAATGATTTTGCTTTGCAAATTCATAGCTAAATTTGCCTGTGGCAAGCTAAATTGACCTTTCGGTCAGCTAAATACCTTACGGAGCTAAATTGTGCTTCGCACAGCTTAAAGGCAAATTTAAATTAGCTACACTTGGTGTAATTTAGCTATGAAGCGGAGCGGAATAATTTAGTTTTGCAACTTGTTGCAAAATTTAGCAAAAACCAAAAAATAAATATGTAGGGAATGGATTTATCCATTCCGCCAAAAAACTTTAAATTATGTAGGGAGGAGACGGCTTCCCCTTGAGGGGAAGCTGTCAAAACCACCGGTTTTGACTGATGAGGTGGAAAGATTTTG
>JAGBXL010000178.1 GCA_017629325.1 Clostridia bacterium
AAAG
The DNA here is from genome assembly GCA_017629325.1 of Clostridia bacterium. Taxonomy (GTDB): domain Bacteria; phylum Bacillota; class Clostridia; order UMGS1810; family UMGS1810; genus RGIG1828. The sequence continues at coordinate 5 of JAGBXL010000178.1, forward strand.
CTATGTGTTGACGGTTTAAAAAATAAATACCAGGTGATTGGCGATGATATTATGTCAAGACTTAACTATGAGCTTGGCATAATAAATTCCATGGGCTATACCGATTATTTTTTGGTTGTGTGCGATTTTATAAGCTATGCAAAGAAAAAAGGCATACCTGTTGGCCCGGGCAGAGGCTCTGCGGCAGGCTCTTTGGTGGCGTATGCCCTTGATATAACCGAGATTGACCCAATAAAAAATAATTTGATATTCGAAAGATTTTTAAATCCCGAAAGGGTTTCCATGCCCGATATAGATATTGATTTTTGTTTTGAACGCCGAGACGAAGTAAGAGAATATGTTGCTTCAAAATACGGTGAAAATAGGGTAGCACAAATTGTAACCTTTGGCACAATGGCGGCAAGAGCTGCCATAAAAGATGTGGCAAGAGTAATGGGAATAGACATATCTGTTGCAAATTCTGTCAGCAGGGCTATTCCAAATGTACTTCATATAAGCCTTCAAAAAGCACTGGAGGTCTCTAAAGATTTAAAAGATATGTATGCTTCCGATAGCGAGATAAAAAAGCTTATTGACATGGCTATGGAGCTTGAGGGCTTTCCGAGGCACACCTCTGTTCATGCGGCAGGGGTTGTTATAGGTGATGATAGTTTATCGAAATATGTTCCTCTTCACACCTCGGATACCGGGCTTGTAACACAGTATCCAATGTCGGCACTTGAAAAAATCGGTCTTTTAAAAATGGATTTTTTAGGCCTTCGTAATCTCACAGTTATAAAAGATACTGAAGAAATGATACGCCAAAGCGTAGATCCTCATTTTTCGGTTGAATCTATTCCAACAGATGACAAAAAAACCTTTGATTTAATTTCAAAGGGCGATACCGACGGCGTCTTTCAGCTTGAAAATCCGGGGCTTCAAAGCTTTTTAAGAAAATTCAAGCCTCAAAAATTAGAAGATATAATTATTACCACATCTATCTACCGTCCTGGCCCTATGGACCAGATACCCGAATTTTTAAAAAATGTTAAAAAGCCTGAGGAGATTAAATATAAACACCCAAGCCTCAAGCCAATTTTAAAATCCACCTACGGAGTTGTTGTCTATCAGGAACAGGTAATGGATATTGTCCGCACCTTAGCGGGTTATTCAATGGGCAGAGCCGATCTTGTGAGAAGAGCAATGGCAAAGAAAAAACACGATGTAATGGAAAAAGAAAGAGAAATTTTTCTTCATGGTCTCATCGAGGACGGAAAATGTGTTATAGAAGGCGCGGTTAAAAGAGGGATAGACGAAATAAAAGCAAACGAAATTTTTGATTCGCTTATTGATTTTGCCAACTATGCCTTTAATAAATCCCATGCTGCCTGCTATGCCCTGGTTGCCTACCGCACCGCATTTTTAAAAGCACACTACCCAACACAGTATCTGAGCTGTGTTTTAAAAAGCTATGCAGGTTATATGGGCAAGGCAACAAAGTATATTTCGTCATTTAAAAAATATGGCGTAAACCTTCTCCCTCCCGATGTCAATAAAAGTCATCTGCATTTTATCCCCGAGGGAAAAGATGTACGCTTTGGTCTTGGGTGGATAAAAAATGTGGGTGTAACATTCCCACAAAATATCCGCAAAGAAATAGAAAAAGGCGGAAGCTTTAAAAGCTTTAACGAATTTTTAAAAAGAATGTGCCATTACGATATAAATAAGCGAAGCATTGAAGCCATGATAAAATGCGGCTGCTTTGATAGCTTGTATAAAAACAGGCGTGTTCTTGTTTTCAATATTGATAATCTCGTAGATAACTATCTCACCCTGGCTCGTGCCGAAGGCAGAGGTCAGGTAAACTGGTTAAGCCTTGATAGCCAAGATGTTAAACAAGAGGAGCCCGAGCTTAAAAGCCCCGATTATACCGACTATACAAACGAAGAAAAGCTTTCATTTGAAATTGAAAACGGGGGAATGTATTTTTCTGGGCACCCTCTTGATAAATATGCTTTTGAGGCAGAATATTTCAGCGAAAAATCTCTTTCCGATTGCGATGATATTGCAAACAACGGAAAAACTTTTGCCGTGTGCGGCTTTGTATCCGAGCTAACATCTAGAAAAACAAAATCAGGTAAATTTATTACATCCTTTACTCTTTCCGATTATTCAGGAGCTGCAAAGGTGATTGCATTTGATGGTGTTTTTTCAAAATACCGTCATATAATTGCAAATGGCACGCTTATAGCGGCAAATGTGAGTTTAAATGCAAAAGAAGACGAAAGCGGATGTGAAATGCTTCTTGTGAGTGCTTTGAGATTCAGCGAGCTGGCTGTGTCTGTGAAAAAGACTCTATATGTAAAAGTGCCTGATGACGAAAGTTTTAATAAAACAAAAGAAATTTGTGCACAATATAAAGGA
>JAGBXL010000018.1 GCA_017629325.1 Clostridia bacterium
AAGGGTGTTTATAACATCGAGCATAGCATTTGCAGAGAGTCTTTGCGGAAGACCTATTTCTTTTAAAAGGCGGCTTCTTTTTTGATGACTGTCTGCCCCACCGCTTAATCCAAGCAAACACAAATCTGATTTGCTTACCTTTTTGCCATCACTTTGTTCTGCTGGGGTTATACATTCTTTAAGATCATTTAATATTACCTCGTCGGATATCCCATCAACTCCTAAAAAGCCTTCTTTTGAGGGTTTATCTTTTCGTTTTTCCTTACCCTTAATATCAGGAATATATGCGTGTTTTACATTTTTTCCGTGAAGAACATTTTTTATGTGGTTTCTTATTTGAAAACCTGCCCTGTCGCTATCTGTGAAAACAACAACACCGCATTTATCGGCGAGTGCCGATATCATTTTCATAATATCTTTATTTTTAAATATCATAAAGCCGTCTGTAACTATAATGGTTGTGTCAACAAGACGCGAAAGCTTTATTTTATCGTAGTTTCCTTCAACTACAATTGCTTCTTTTATTTTAAGCATACTTTGTCTCCATTTAGCCTGACAATAGTTATCCGAACCTGATTTTAAATGGTTGATTTATGCCAAAACCTTGTTAAAATACTCGCCAATCCACCAAGGATTGACTGCGTTTTTGCCTCGTTTTGACAAAAATCATCACATTTAAAATTCTATGACCTAAAACTCTTGTAATTTTGAGTGAGTTTTGGTGCGGAAAGCGAACACAGGCTGACACCTTTCAAGACCGCCTAGCCAAAACATACCGAAATTACTGCATTTTAGGCAGGTTCGGATAGCTACTGTCAGGCTAGTTTCTTAAACTATGAATAGGTGCAGGAATTCTTCCGCCGCGTGCAACGAATTCATCGCTTGATGCAGAATTTACCGCCATAACGGGACCTGTTCCCAAAAGACCGCCGAATTCAACAACATCGCCTACCTTTTTGCCTGGAGCAGGAATAAGCCTTACGGCAGTTGTTTTTGAATTTATCATACCGATTGCAGCTTCGTCGGCAATAATGGCAGAAATGGTTGAGCTGGAGGTATCACCCGGAACAACTATCATATCAAGGCCTACCGAACATACGCAGGTCATTGCTTCGAGTTTATCTAAAGACAGCGCACCGCATTTTGCAGCCTCTATCATGCCAGCATCTTCGCTCACGGGAATAAAGGCACCACTCAGGCCCCCAACATAAGACGAAGCAAACACACCGCCTTTTTTAACTGCATCGTTTAAAAGGGCAAGGGCAGCTGTTGTGCCATGTGTTCCGCACTTTTCAAGACCCATTTCTTCTAATATATATGCAACGCTATCGCCAACTGCGGGAGTTGGTGCTAAAGATAAATCTACTATGCCAAAAGGCACACCTAATCTTTTTGATGCTTCCATAGCAACAAGCTGACCCATACGGGTAACTTTAAAAGCTGTTTTCTTAACAGTTTCGGCAACTACGCCAAAATCTGCACCCTTAACCTTTTCAAGAGCATGTTTAACAACACCAGGACCGCTTACGCCTACATTGATTACACATTCGCTCTCGCCTACTCCGTGAAATGCACCTGCCATAAACGGATTATCTTCAACTGCATTACAGAATACCACAAGCTTTGCACAACCAAAGCCATCGGTTGATTTGGTTAATTCGGCAGTTTTTTTAATGGTTTCGCCCATTAATTTAACTGCATCCATATTTATGCCCGCTTTTGTTGAGCCAACATTTACAGAAGAGCATACGATATCTGTTTGGCTAAGTGCTTCAGGGATTGAATCTATTAAAATTCTGTCTGCTTTAGTAAAGCCTTTATGTACAAGAGCTGAAAAACCGCCAATGAAATTTACCCCAACATTTTTTGCAGCTTTATCGAGTGCTTTTGCATAGCAAAGATACGATTTTGCATTTGACGCTGCTGCAACAAGAGATATTGGAGTTACAGAAATTCTTTTATTTATGATTGGAATACCAAGTTCCTTTTCAATATGCTCGCCTGTTGCAACAAGATTTTCGGCACGCTTGCTTATTTTATCATATATTTTCTCACACGATTTTTCGGCATTTTCATCGGCACAATCAAGAAGAGAAATACCCATTGTGATTGTGCGGATATCAAGATGCTCGTTATCTATCATGTGTATGGTTTCAAGAGTTTCTTTTTTATTTATCATTTTAAAATTACTCCTTAAAGATATGTATATATAATAGAAGGAATTATATTCTGTGCATTGATTCAAAAATAGATTCAAGCTGAATTCTTATATCAACACCAAGAGCTTCTCCTTCTTTTGAAAGAGTGTCGGAAAGGAAGCCCATATCACCTTTTGCATTTTCAATATCCACTATCATCATCATAGTGAACAAATCCTGCATAATGGTTTGGGAAATATCGAGAACATTTACATTGTTTTCAGAAAGAATTTTTGTTACACCGTATATAATGCCTACTTTATCTTTGCCTATTACTGAGATTATTGCTTTTTTCATTTTTACTGCTCCTTTTTATTTCTGTTTCTTACAACTTCGTATATCATAAGAGCACCTGCAACAGATGCATTAAGAGATGATATTTTTCCAAGCATTGGAATTCTTACTATGAAATCGCAATTTTTCTTTACTAAGTGAGATATGCCTTTTCCTTCGTTGCCTATAACTATTGCCACACCACCTGAAAAATCGTGTTCGTAAACGGTTCTGTCGCCATCCATATCGGCTGCGACAACCCATACATTTTCTTTTTTTAATGTTTCTATTGCCTGTGATATGCTTGACACCTTGGCAACGGGAGTAAATTCAACTGCACCGGCAGATGTTTTTGCAACGGTGCTGTTTAAGCCAACCGCATTGTGCTTTGATATAACAACACCGTGGGCACCTGCAGCATTTGCTGTACGGATAATTGAGCCAAGATTATGAGGATCGGTTATTTCGTCGCATATTACAACAAATGGTGCCTCTCCTTTTTCTTTGGCAATGTTTATTATATCTTTAAGGCTTACATATTCCTTAGCGGCAACATAGGCTATAATTCCCTGATGTGCTTTTGTTGAAGCGATAGAATCAAGCTTTGCTTTTTCTGCATAGGATACTGCTATACGCATCTCTTTTGCTATTTTAAGAATTTTTATTATTGAGCCTTGCTTTTCACCATTTTGAACAAGGATTTTATCTATTGTCCTGCCGGATTTAAGAGCCTCCATAACAGGATTTCTGCCTTCTATTATATCTGTGCGGTTTTCGTTTGACATAATGTGTTCACCTTCATATATATTAAAAAAATTGTAGAGGTAGCCCACAAACGCCCTTACAGGCGGAAGTGGGCATCCGCCCCTACAATAGCCGTTATAACTTATACTTTTTATTATTCAGCAAGGTTAAATTTCTCGTGAATTACATTCATTGCTTTATCGGCATTTTTCTTGTTTATAAGCACAGAAACCTTTATTTCTGATGTTGATATCATGTGAATGTTGATATTTGCATCATAAAGAGCTTCAAACATTGTGCATGCAACACCGGGGTTATTAACCATACCGGAACCAACGATTGAAATTTTGCTTACTTCGTTGCTTGTTTTGAGTTCTTCAAAAGAAAGTCTTTCTTTATTTTCTTCGAGAATTTCAACTGCTTTTTCAAGGTTATCTTCATTTACTGTGAAGCTGATATCTTTTTTGCCTTCTCTGCCGATTGACTGAAGGATTATATCTACATTTATTTTTTTAGATGCAAGAAGTGAAAATACTTTAAATGCCATACCGGGTTTATCTTCTATATTACAAATAGAAATTCTGGCAACATCGTTATCTCTTGCTACACCTTTAACTATCATTCTTTCCATTTTGTTTTCCTCCTTAACAACTGTTCCGGGATTATTATTTAAACTTGAACGAACCATTAAATTAACATTATATTTTTTTGCAAGTTCAACCGAGCGATTGTGAAGAACACCTGCACCCAGGCTTGCCAATTCCAGCATTTCATCAAAAGAAATTGAATCGAGCTTTTTAGCTGATTTAACAATTCGGGGGTCAGCTGTATATACGCCGTCAACATCGGTGTAGATTTCGCAAAGGTCGGCATGAAGTGCGGCAGCTATTGCAACTGCAGATGTATCGGAACCACCTCTGCCAAGAGTTGTTATGTCGTCATATTTATTGATTCCCTGGAAACCTGCAACAATAACAATATTGTTTGCTTCGAGTTCCTTCTGGAGTCTTTCTGTGTTGATTTTTTTAATACGAGCCTTGCTGTAATTGGAATCGGTTGTCATACCTGCCTGCCAACCTGTTAATGATACTGCATTGTAGCCGAGACTCTGAATTGCCATTGCTAAGAGTGAAATTGAAATTTGCTCACCTGTTGAAAGGAGCATATCCATTTCTCTTTTTGAAGCATTGGGATTGATTTCTTTTGCTTTTTCAATGAGGTCGTCGGTTGTATCGCCCTGAGCCGATACTATAACTACCACTGAATTCCCCTGCTTATATGTGTCAACTATACGTCTGGCAACATTCATAACTCTTTCGGCATCTTTAACCGATGAACCACCAAACTTTTGAACTATAAGTGCCATTTTGTTTTCCTCCTATATATTATTTTCTATAACTGCACCGTCGTTGTCTGCTTCAAGCATAACCAGACGCCAATCCGGCAAATTTGTTTTTATAAGTGAATTCATTTTCTCACTGAATTCGTTATGATTCTCACACACTACCGACATTATTGTGGGACCGGCACCGCTTATATAGCCGCCGCATGCTCCAAATCTTTTTGCAGCTCTTATAATATATTCACCGCTGCGGATATGTGGGAATCGATATTTTTGATGAATTCTATCGCGGAAACAATATGTAAAAAGCTCGGTTTCGCCTTTTGAAAATGCTGCTGACAAAAGAGATGCCCTTGCAATATTGTAGCTTGCATTTTTGTTTTGCGTCATTTTAGGAATAAGAGCCCTTGACTTTCGAGTTTGAAGATAAAAATCAGGAATCATTGCCGCAAATTTAATATCACTTGAAACTTTTGATTTGGAATATATTATTCTTTTGCTATCGCACAGTGAAACTGTAAAACCACCTAAAAGTGCGGGGGTTACATTATCGGGGTGCCCCTCTATTTCGTAGGCAAAATACAAAAGCTCTTCTTTTGAAAAGATGCCACCCAAAAGATGATTTGCTGCAACAAGACCTGTTATTATTGCTGCAGAGCTGCTGCCGAGACCTCGCGTTACGGGGATATCGGAACTTAATTTGATACGGATTCCCGAAAGAGATTTGCCTGCCCTCTGGTAAAGATGATTCATCGCCCTTAAAACAAGGTTATTTTCGTTTTGAGGAACATAGGCGCTCCCCTCTTTTAATATGTTGATTTCAAAACCCGAATCTATTTTTTCAAACTCAGCCTCGCAGTACAGATTGAGAGCCACACCCATACAATCAAAGCCGGGACCAAGGTTTGCACTTGACGCAGGTACTCTTACTTTAAACATTTATATCTCCTATAATACCATGAGCTTTGAAAGAACTGTTCCCGGAATCAGGGATAATTTATTGTTAATTGTGGAAATTGTGTCTGCCGGAGTTATGAAAGCAAATTCTCCACACCCTATTTCGCATTTAATGCCATTTCCAAATTCTTTTTCTATAAATTTAATTGCATTTGACGCATCTTGAGTTTCAACGCGAACATACATTGATGTTTTGATTTCTTCGTAAGGAACGAGAACATCTGTTTTGGATTCTGTCCAGGGTTCAATAAATTTGTCGCTTTTGTTTTTAGCAATATCTATTACATCGGCAACAACTGCACTTGCAGTTGGAAGCTTACCTGCACCTCTGCCATAGAAGAGAGCGTCGCCCAGCATATTTCCCGAAACCATTATACCATTAAAAACATCATCTACCCCATAGAGAGGTGAATCATTTCCTACAAGCATTGGTGCAACAACTACGCTGTATTTATCGCCCAAACGCTCACAAAGGCCTATAAGCTTAATAGCAGAACCAAATTTTGTTGCATATTCGGTGTCTTCGGTTGTGATTTTGGTTATGCCTTCTGTATGTACATCTTTAAAATCTATTTTTTCACCATTTATCATTGAAGAAAGAATACAAATTTTCTTACCTGTGTCGAGACCTTCAACATCGGCTGTGGGATCTTTTTCGGCATAGCCTTTTTCCTGAGCTTCCGAAAGTGCCGATTCAAAGGAGGCATTATCATTGAACATACGGGTAAGGATATAGTTTGTTGTGCCATTTAATATGCCTGCAATTTTATCTATACGGTTTGCAGCAAGACACTTTGAAAGAGGACGGATTATTGGAATACCGCCGCCTACGCTCGCTTCGTATAAATACTTACAGCCATTTTCCTTTGCCAACTTAAAAAGCTCATCACCATAGGTTGCAACAAGCTCCTTATTGGATGTTACAACACTCTTGCCGCTTTTAAGGCATGAACGAGTAAAGCTATTGGCAGGCTCAACTCCGCCCATTGTTTCTACAACAATCTCTATTTCACTATCATTTATTATAGTGTTTACATCGTTTACAAAAAGATGGCTTTCACTATGTGATGAGAAATCACGTATGTCTAAAATATATTTAATATCGATTTCGGTATTTGCATTTGCTGTTATATCAGATGCATTTTTACGAAGGACTTCGTAAACACCTGAGCCAACAACGCCAAAACCAATTATGGCAATTTTTACCATCTGTATTACCTCCAGCTTTTGTATCATAAATTAGTTATATATTATATCACAAAGGGCAAATAATGTCAATCAATCCTTATATTTGCAGGAAAGTTTTTTCTTATATTTCCAAGGTTGGAAAATACATCTTCGCCAGATGCATTAGAAGACATATCGGGAATATCTGATGTGATGGAAATTTCGGTTTGAACTCCCACTGCAGATTTTATGCTTTCTTTAATAAACTCAACACTTTCGGTTAAAAGTCGCTTTTTTTCATTATCTGCAACACAAAGCACGAGAGTACCTTCATTAAACTGCGGTTTTATGCCAAAAAGAGCTGTGAATATTCTGAATTTTCCGCTTGCACTTATGCTTGCCATTATATCGTTCCAGTTTGCAATAACCTTTGCTTCATCGCCTTTTGGAGCTTTTGAAGTTTCTAAGCCCAAGTCCGCCGGGCTTTGTGGTGCAGGGGGAACATCTTCCTCGGGAGGTTCGGGCAAAGGATACATTTCTTCAGGAATTTTATGCTTTGGGTTTTCCTCCGCATTTATTTGCACAGGAGGATTTTTTTCAAGGCAATTTAGCCTGTTTTCAATAGCTGATATTCTTGAAAGAAGTGAATCAGAATCTGTGTTTACCATAGGTGTTGTGAGACTTATAAGTGCACACTCACAAAGTACCCTTTGAGATGAAAAGCTTTTAAACGAACGGATACAATCGTTTAAAATGCCAATGTATCTTACAAGTGAATTTATATCAAACAAATGCGCGCATTCGGAGAGATATTTTCGTTTGAGTTTGCTGACGGTATATTCATCGGCATTTATTTTAAACATAAGAATCTCTCGCATTGTTTGCATAAGACCATTCATTATATTATCAAAATTTTTGCCCGAATTAACACAATTATTAAAGCGTGTGAGTGCCGAAGAAACATCGGATTTTGCAATATCGGCAGCAAATTCATAGAGCACCGCGTCGTCGATGGCACCAACAATATCGGTTACATCTGAAAGAGATACATCATTATTTTTAAATGCCAGGCACTGATCGAGAATGCTTAAGGAATCTCGCATTGAGCCATCGCCTAAAAATGCAACATATTCAAGAGCATCGTCATCGGCACTTATACCTTCGGCTTCAAGGATTTTTTTTAGATTTTCAACTATATCATAAACACTTATTGTTTTAAAATCAAACCTTTGGCATCTTGAAAGAATTGTGGCAGGAATTTTTTGAACCTCTGTGGTTGCAAGAATAAACAAAACGTGAGATGGAGGCTCTTCCAGAGTTTTTAAAAGTGCATTGAAGGCACCCTGCGAAAGCATGTGGACTTCGTCTATGATATACACTTTATATTTTCCCATTGATGGCAGATAGTTAAGCTGCTCTATAATATCGCGGATATTATCTACACCTGTGTTGGACGCAGCATCGATTTCCATTACATCAAGGCTTAGTTCGTTTGCAATTTTGGTGCAGCATTCACATTTATTACATGGATTTCCGTTTTGAAGGTCGGTGCAATTCACCGCACGGCTTAAAATTTTTGCGGTTGAGGTTTTACCCGTGCCGCGTGTTCCGGTGAAAAGATATGCATGAGCCAAACGACCTGTTAATATTTCGTTACGCAGAGTTTCGGTTATATGATTCTGACCGATTACCGAATCAAATGTATCGGGACGCCATTTTCTGTAAAGAGCTTTATATGCCATTTTTTCACCTCATCTATTTGAGAAATTATTTGTATTAAAAAGTCGCACATCCTAAAATCGAATACTCTGCCATGGTGTTACCGATTAGTTAACTCAGACCGGGCACTCTCGCGGCACATACATAAAACTGCTTATGGCTGCTTGATTCCTCACCTGACCAGGTTCACAGGAATGTATTGCGCAAGACCCAATCGTCAACGCCACTTGACCGGCACTTTCCAAAACAGAAATACCCTCAAAAAGGATATAACCCTTGCTATAGCGGATTGCAAGTACAGGGCACCGCTACCGCCCCGGTTGTGCGACATTAAATATTATACTACAATTAAAAATAAATATCAAGTCAAAAACAAAAATAAAATTAAGTTTATCGTTTTAAATAAATATGATACTGCATTTACAGATTTATTGTATATTTGAGACAGTGTTTATCAAATTAATATTGACAAATATATTTTTAAGATATATAATACAATTGTTCTGGAACAAAAATTAAATTAGGGAGCTTGCGCAAGCAGGCTGAGAGTAAGCGTATTGCCGCTTTAACCTATAACCTGATTTGGATAATGCCAACGTAGGGAAATATATGTTTTGATTTCTTTAATCGAACCGATTTTCCTTCGGTTCGATTTTTTTGTTGGGGTTATTCTTTTCAAAAATCACATACGAAAGGAATAATTATTATGAAAACAACCAAAAAAATAGCTGTGAGTGCAATTATGACTGCACTTGCAACAGTTTTAATGCTTATAAGTAAGCTTATACCTGCCCCGTGGCTTCAGGGGGGCAGTGTTACCATTGCATCTATGGTGCCGATTATTGCAGTCGGCATACTTTTTGGAACAAAGTGGGGCCTTTATTCATCGTTTTGCTATTCCCTTTTGCAGATAATGTTTGGATTTTATCCGCCTCCAACACAAACTTTTATATATTTTATTCTTGTGGTGCTACTAGACTATGTGTTTGCATTTGGTGTGCTTGGGCTTTCCGGAATGTTTTATTCTTTGTTAGGCAAGAAAAAACTTGCTATACCCGTTAGTAGCTTTATTGTTACATCTTTAAGGTATTTATGCCACATATTCTCGGGGCTTTTGATATGGGGCGTTTACGCACCTGAGGGACAAAGTGTGCTGATGTATTCCCTTATTTACAATGGTACATACATGGTTCCGGAAATAATAATTTCGGTTATTGTTACAACTATTATTTTTAAAAGCAGAATACTTAAGATATAACAAAAAACAACCTGCATTTTTGCAGGTTGTTTTTTTGTTATAATAGGTTATTTAATTCTTCCATTGTTTCTTTGCTTGGTGTTTCTATATGAGCAAAGGGAAACTCTATGTTCATATTATCATATTTGGACTGGCATATTTTTTTGAAGGGTAAAAGCTCGATTTTATCTACACACAAATGCTTAACAGCCAAGGATTTGAGATTTTCTATATTCTCTTTGTTATCATTAAGCCCGGGAATTATTACCTGACGGAGTGTTGTTGGAATATTTTTGCTATTAAGATAAGCCAGAAACTCCAATGGTAAATTCAAACTGCAGCCAACATTTTCTTTATAGAGCGTGTCTTTAGTATATTTAATATCAAGAAGAACTCTATCGCACACAGAAAGAAGCTTTTTTACATCTTCGTTTAAAATACTGCCTGATGTATCGAGACAAGTGTTTATATTTTCTTTATGACAAAGAGTGAAAACCTCAAAGGCAAATTGACTCTGCAAAAGAGGCTCACCGCCCGAAAGGGTAATGCCACCTTCATTTTTGAAATATTCTTTAAAGCGAACTGCTTTTTCAAAAATTTCAATAGGAGTATACTCTGTGCCTTCGCTAATAGCCCATGTATCAGGATTATGGCAGCATTTACACCTTAAATTACACCCTTGCATAAAAACCACAAAACGAATACCCGGTCCATCGAGAGTGCCCATGGACTGAATTGAATGAACTCTGCCTTTAATAGTTTCCATTACATTGCCTCGTGGAAGGTGCGGCTTATAACTTCGCGCTGCTGTTCTTTAGAAAGCTTA
>JAGBXL010000179.1 GCA_017629325.1 Clostridia bacterium
ACAAATGCAGACTTTCTTTGCAATATTTACTTTGCAGTTACAGATGATGCATCTTTTTGGGTAGAGGATATCTAAAAAGATATTAAATATAAATGTAAAAACTTTTTTAAATAATTTCATTAGAGATTTTCTCCGTTAAGCCCGAGTATCGTTTATCCTCACGGTTATTATCTACCATTCTATACATAACTTCCTTTTTGCCAACAAGAATAACAAGGCTTTTTGCCCTTGTTACTCCTGTGTAAAAAAGATTTCGGCTCATTATCATTTCAGGACCGGGATAAAGAGGCATTATTACAACTGGGAACTCACTCCCCTGACTTTTGTGAACAGTTATGCAATAGGCAAGGGTGAGGTCGGAAACTTCTTTAAAATCATAAACGACCTCTTTATCATCAAATATAACGGTTACGCTTTTCATATCGGAATTTATATTCTCTACAACACCTACATCGCCGTTAAACACGCCAAAGCCCTCGGCACCTGTGCCAAATTCTCTCCAGAGCATATCGTAGTTATTTCTTGTTTGCATAACTCTATCGCCCTCGCGAAGTATCATATCGCCAAAGGTTTTTTCTTTTTTATTTTTTGATGGTGGATTTAAAAGCCCCTGAAGGACCACATTCATATTATTAACACCTGTTATTCCCTTTTTAACAGGGGAAAGCACCTGAATATCGGAGCTTTCATAGCCATAGGCATTTTTTAATCTTGTTAAACAAAGCTCGCAAATATACTGTGCACCTTCACGAGCATTATCAAAGCCGGCAAAATAAAAATCGCTGTCTTTAAGATTGCAGGCGGGATACCTGCCGCTGTTTATATCGTGAGCATTTACAACTATCATACTGTTTTCGCTCTGGCGGAAAACCTCAGTTAAACGGATAACAGGGATTTTTCCGCTATTTATTATATCACCAAGAACATTTCCGGCACCAACAGATGGAAGCTGATTTACATCACCAACAAGAACAAGCCTTGTGCCCGGGCGAAGAGCTGATAAAAGAGCTTTCATTAAAACAACATCTACCATAGAAACCTCATCCACAATTAAAACATCGGTATCTATGGGGTTGGATTCGTTATATTCACATTCAAGCTTATTACTCTCGCTATATCTTACTTCCAAAAGACGATGAATTGTTTTGGCTTCTTCATTGCAAACGCTGCTCATTCTTTTGGCGGCTCTGCCCGTTGGTGCGGCAAGGCTTATTTTAAGACCGTTTGACTTCATTATATTTATAATAGCATTTATTATTGTTGTTTTTCCGGTTCCGGGGCCGCCTGTTATTACCATTACACTTTCGGTAAGAGAAAGACGGACTGCCTCTCTTTGAAGTGAGGCAAATTTTATGGTGGAATCCATTTCTGCCATATCTATTTGTGGCTCTGTGTTTACACTTGTTTTAGTGCTTCGAAAGGAATAAAGAACAGAAAGCTTTTTTGCAATATAGCTTTCGTATTTAAAATATTCATACAGATAAATTCTTTTTTCGCCACTATTTTCTTCGCAAACACAATACTTTTTAAAGCACAGCTCTTCTATAAACGAGGTAAAATCAATTTCTTCGATTTCTAAAACGCGGGAAACCTCCAATAAGAGAACATCTAAAGGAAGATAGGTATGCCCATATTGAAGAGCATTTTTTAATGTATAAATAATCCCTGCTCTTATTCTTTTTGGCTCTGTTTTATAAAAGCCGTTTTTTAAAGCAATTTCATCTGCCTTACGGAAGGTAATGCCGCAATCTTCTGTGCACAAAAGATAAGGGTCGGACAAAACTATTTCTCTTGATAAAGCCTGATAGCGACGGTAGATTTTCATGCAGGAATTTGCAGATATACCAAAGCGGCTTAAAAATATAAAAAGCTCCGATGTGCCAAGCTGCATATTGAAATTTTTTGAAATTTCATAAGCCTTTTGCAAGCTTATGCCCCTTATTTTTGAAAGTGCTTCGGGATTTTCAGATATAACTTTTAAGGTTTCCTCACCAAAGGCTTCAACAATCTTTGTGGCTGTTGCTTTGCGAACACCTTTTATTATTCCTGATGAAAGATAGCGGCATATATCGTCGCAGCTTGTGGGCATTATTTTTTTGAAGGAATCTACCTTAAACTGCTCTCCGTAGGTTGAGTGCTCTGTCCACTCACCCACAAGTTCGAGCTTTTCGCCCTCTCTTACAGAATATAGAATACCAA
>JAGBXL010000019.1 GCA_017629325.1 Clostridia bacterium
AAATATATATATCCTTCATTCCATTCAGTCTATATATATTTACTTTTTCGATTTGAACGAGCGAAAGAAAAAATGCTAAGGAGAAAAATTTATGATTTATGTTGACTGCGATGCTTGCCCAGTTAAAGAGATAACAGAAATAGTGGCAAAAGAAAAAAATATTCCTCTATGCCTTGTTACAGATGTTAATCACATAATAAAATCTGATTACGCCGAGGTTTTAACCGTTAGCCAGGGTGCAGACAGCGTTGATATTGCTCTTATAAACAGAGTTAAATGTGGCGATATAGTTATAACGCAGGACTATGGAGTTGCCGCAATGGCACTTGGAAAAGGAGCCTTTGCAATAGGTAACAGCGGACTTATATACACAAACGAAAATATTGAACGCCTGCTCTTTGAAAGGTTTTTAGGCAAAAAACAAAGAAATTCGCCTAAAAAAAGAGCACATTTTAAGGCTATTAAGAAAAGATGCCCCGCAGATGATGCCCAATTTGAAAGCTCCTTAAGGGAAATAATAAAAGTTCTTGAAAAGGGCAATTGAAATTGATATAATGTTATGTATAGATATTAATTCCGCATAATTGTAGGGGCGGGTTTCCATGCCCGCCCGAATAAAAACAAAGAAAGGAGAGGTTTTTGTGCCCGAATTTAAAGTACATTCAAAATTTGAGCCTATGGGCGACCAAATAACTGCCATAGATACCCTTGCCAAAGGCATTACAGGCGGCAAAAAGCACCAGACTCTTATGGGTGTTACAGGCTCGGGCAAAACCTTTACCATTGCAAAAACCATTGAAAAGGTGCAAAAGCCAACTCTTGTTCTTGCTCATAATAAAATCCTTGCGGCACAGCTTTGCAGCGAATTTAAAGAATTTTTCCCCGAAAATGCTGTGGAATACTTTGTTTCCTACTACGACTACTATCAGCCCGAGGCATATATTCCCACAACCGACACCTATATTGAAAAAGATTCCTCAATGAACGACGAAATAGACCGCCTCCGCCACAGTGCAACTGCGGCACTACTCGAGCGCCGAGATGTTATTATTGTTGCCAGCGTTTCGTGCATATATGGTTTAGGCGACCCCGACGATTATAAAAACCTTATGATTTTTTTAAGAGTGGGAAACGAAATAGACAGAGATGTGTTTTTAAAAAAGCTTGTTGAAATTCAGTATGCAAGAAATGACATAAGCTGCGAAAGAGGAACATTCCGCGTTCGCGGTGATGTTGTTGAGGTTTTCCCTGTTTCAAGCGGTGAGGCAGCAATAAGAGTTGAATTTTTTGGCGACGAAATAGAAAGAATATGCGAAATAAACACCGTAACGGGTGAAATTCTGGCTTTTAGAAGCTTTACCACCATTTTTCCCGCATCTCACTATGCCACAACCGATGAAAAAATGAAGCGTGCTATTATTAGCATACGAAATGAATTAGACGAAAGATGCAAAGAGCTTAAAGAAGCCGATAAAATTTTAGAAATGCAAAGACTTTTGCAAAGAACCAATTACGATTTGGAAATGATGCAGGAAATAGGCTTTTGCCAGGGAATAGAAAACTATTCAAGGCATATAAGCGGCAGAGAGGCGGGGAGTGCACCCTACACACTCATAGATTATTTTCCCGATGATTTTCTTTTGGTGGTTGACGAATCTCATGTTACTCTTCCGCAGTTTAGGGCTATGTATGCAGGCGACCGTTCACGAAAAGAAACCCTTGTTAATTTTGGTTTTCGTCTGCCTTCTGCATTTGACAACCGCCCCCTTAACTTTGGGGAATTTGAAGATAGAATAAATCAGGCGATATATGTTAGTGCAACCCCTGCCGCCTATGAACTTGAAAAATCGGGACCACCCGTAGAACAGATTATACGCCCCACAGGGCTTGTTGACCCGCAAGTTTATATTCGCCCGGTTAAAAATCAGGTTGACGACCTTATAGCCGAAATCGATTTAACAGTTAAAAAAGGCGACAGAGTGCTTGTTACCACCCTTACAAAGAAAATGGCAGAGAGCCTTACCGACTATATGAGGGGCATTGGAATAAAGGTTAAATACCTCCACTCCGATGTTGAAACCATAGAGAGAATGAAAATTATTAGAGATTTAAGGCTCGGTGTGTTTGATGTTTTAGTTGGCATAAACCTTTTAAGAGAAGGTTTAGATATTCCCGAGGTATCGCTCGTTGCAATTTTAGATGCCGACAAAGAGGGCTTCTTGCGTTCGGAAACATCACTCGTGCAAACAATAGGCAGAGCTGCACGAAATGCCGAAAGCAAGGTTATTATGTATGCCGACACCATGACAGGCTCAATGCAAAGAGCCATTGATGAAACCGAAAGAAGACGCGAAATTCAGCTTGCCTATAATGAGGCACACGGCATCACACCTAAAACAATTAAAAAAGACATTCACGAAATTATAAAAACCTATGAAACAGCCGATTCAAAGGCAGAGAAATTTACCGAAGAAGACAGCGTAGAGGATACCATTAAAAAGCTTACTGCAATGATGAAAGAAGCCTCGGATAATTTAGACTTTGAAATGGCGGCAGTTTACAGAGACGAAATAATAAAGCTTAAAAGCAAAGTGAAATAGGTTTGTAGGGGACGGCCTCCCGGACGTCCCGCTTTACGGGCTGTCGAGGACGCCAGCCCCTACATTTCTCTCTTCACTCAATTAGCGGAAGGTAATTTGTATGATGAAAGAATATATACGCATTAAAGGTGCGTCGCAGAACAATTTAAAAAATATAGATATCGACATTCCCCGTGATAAATTTGTTGTTGTAACGGGGCTTTCGGGCTCAGGAAAATCGAGCCTTGCCTTTGATACCCTTTATGCAGAGGGGCAAAGAAGATATGTTGAATCGCTTTCTTCTTATGCCCGTCAGTTTTTAGGTCAGATGGACAAGCCCGATGTTGAATACATTGAAGGGCTTTCACCCGCTATAAGCATCGACCAGAAAACCACAAGCAAAAACCCCCGTTCAACCGTTGGAACAGTTACCGAGATTTACGATTATCTGCGTTTATTATATGCAAGAGTGGGTGTGCCGCACTGCCCCAAATGCAATCAGGTTATAAATCAGCAGTCTGTTGATGAAATTGTTGATTCTTTAATGGAATATGGCGAGGGAACAAAGCTGCAGATTTTGGCACCTGTTATAAGAGACAAAAAGGGCGAGCATGCAAAAATAATAAACGATGCCCGCAAAAACGGATATGTTAGAATAAGAATAGACGGCAATGTGAGGGATTTATCGGAGGATATCCACCTTGAAAAAACTCACCGCCACACAATTGAAATTGTTATAGACAGAATAATTATAAAACCTGCCGCCACATCGCGTATTGCAGATTCTGTTGAAACTGCATCAAAGCTTGGAGGCGGGCTTGTTGTTGCCGATTTATTTGATAAAGGCGAAAAGGTTTTTAGCCAGAATTATGCCTGCAAAGACTGCGGCATAAGCATTGAAGAGCTGAGCCCCAGAATGTTTTCATTTAACAGCCCCTTTGGTGCCTGCCCCAGTTGCAGCGGACTTGGCAGCTTTATGAAAATAGACCCCGAGCTCTTAATTCCCGACGATACCAAATCTATTTATGACGGAGGTATTTGTGCTTTTGGCTGGGGAAGTGTTTCCGACGGCACAACCTACTGGAGTGCATGGCTTGATTCTCTTTCTAAAAAATATGGCTTTGATAAAAAAACTCCTATAAAGGATTTACCCAAGGAAATTATGGATATAATTCTTTACGGAAGCGATGAGCCACTTAGCATAAACCACAACGGCTATAAAAAAACCGCCAACTTTGAGGGAATTATAACAAATCTTGAAAGACGCTATAATGATTCTTTTTCGTCATATTCAAAAGGCGAAATTGAAAATTTAATGGGCGAAGTTTTGTGCCATGCCTGCAAGGGAAAAAGATTGCGTCCCGAGGTGCTTGCGGTAACTGTGGGCGATAAAAACATTGCCCAGCTAACCGATATGCCTGTTAGCGAAATAAAAGACTTTTTTGATAATTTGGTTTTGAGCGAAAAAGAAAAAATTATTGCAAAGCAGATTTTAAAAGAATTAAATGCCCGCCTTGGATTTCTCATAGATGTTGGGCTTAATTATCTTTCTCTTTCAAGAAGTGCCGGCACCCTATCGGGCGGAGAGGCACAGAGAATCCGCCTTGCCACACAGATTGGCTCAGGACTTACGGGAGTTATGTATATTTTAGATGAGCCAAGCATCGGGCTTCACCAAAGAGATAATAATAAGCTCATTGCAACCTTAAAAAAATTAAGAGATTTGGGCAACACACTTATTGTTGTTGAGCATGATGAAGATACCATGCTTGCCGCCGACCAGATAATAGATATAGGCCCAGGTGCAGGTGTTCACGGCGGAGAGGTTGTTGCACAGGGAACTTTAGAGGAAATTATTGCCTGCCCCGAAAGCATAACTGGTCAGTATTTGGGCGGAGAGAAAAAAATCCCCGTGCCAAAGGAGAGAAGAAAAGGAAACGGTCAGTTTATTGAGGTTAAGGGGGCGAGCGAAAACAATCTTAAAAACATTGATGTTAAATTCCCCCTTGGCAAAATCATTGCGGTAACAGGTGTTTCAGGCTCAGGAAAATCAAGCCTTGTTAATGAAATTTTATATAAAAAGCTCGCCTCTTCTTTAAACGGAGCAAAGAAAAAGGCAGGAAAACACAAAGAAATAACAGGCATTGAATTTGCCGACAAGGTTATAGACATAGACCAAAGCCCGATTGGAAGAACACCCCGTTCAAACCCTGCAACCTACACAGGTTTATTTACCGATATCCGCGAAATTTTTGCCCGCACCAATGATGCAAAAATGAGGGGCTATAATGCGGGGCGTTTTAGCTTTAATGTTTCGGGCGGAAGATGTGAGGCTTGCTCGGGCGATGGTATTTTAAAAATTGAAATGCACTTTTTGCCCGATGTTTATGTGCCCTGCGAGGTTTGCAAGGGCAAACGCTACAACAGGGAAACTCTTGAAGTTAAATATAAAGACAAAAGCATAAGCGATGTTCTTGAAATGACAGTTGAAGAAGGACTTGATTTCTTTGAAAATATTCCAAAAATAAAAAGAAGACTCCAAACCCTTTATGATGTGGGGCTTGGCTATATAAAAATAGGTCAGCCGTCTACCACCCTTTCAGGCGGCGAAGCTCAAAGAGTTAAGCTTGCAACAGAACTTAGTAAAAGAGGAACAGGCAAAACCATATATATTTTAGATGAGCCAACAACGGGGCTTCATATTGCCGATGTTCACAAATTAACAGAGGTTTTAGATTCACTGGCACAAAGCGGCAACACGGTTATTGTTATTGAACACAATCTTGATGTTATAAAAATTGCCGACCACATTATTGATTTGGGCCCCGAGGGCGGAAGCGGCGGCGGTGAGGTCGTTTTTGAGGGAACTCCCGAAGAAATTGTTACATGCGAAAAATCATATACGGGGAAATTTCTTGAAAAGTATCTTTAACACAAAGGAGAAAGCCTATGTATGAAATACTTGCCACAATAATTAAATATGCTTTTGTGTTTGTTGTGTATATGTTTATACTGAGCATTGTAAGGCTTGTTTATCTTGACATAACAGATGCAAAAAGGCAGGATATGGCACAAAAAGGTGCTCTTGCATATTTAAAGCTTATAAATTTAAGGCGAAATTTAAAATTTAAAATGTTTGAGAGCTACAGCCTCAAGGAAAACACCACCATTGGCAGAAGCAAAAGGTGCAGTGTGTTTATAGATGACGAGTTCCTTTCAAAAAACCACGCAAGGATTTTTTTGAAAGACGGCTCATTTTATGTTGAAGACCTGGGCAGCACAAACGGAAGCTTTTTAAACGGTAGGCGGCTTGGTACAACACCCGTTAAAATAAAAGACAGCGATAAGCTATCCTTTGGAAACATCAGCTTTATTTTTGTTGATAATTTGCAGCCGGAAAGGAAATAATATGACAAAAATCCGTTTTCGACCAATGCTGTATATAACCATATTCAATATTTTAAGCTTTTTTATGCTCTTTTTGTTTTATGAAGGCAAAGATACAAGCCTTCTTGTTACAGGGCTTATTTTGGCACTTATAAATATTTTGGTTTATATTATTCTTTATTATTTTGATTTTGGCGATATATATTTATTTTTAACTGTTTCGATGCTTGTGTCTGTGGGGCTTGTTATGCAATACCGAATAGACATAGTATCTGCCAATAAGCAGCTTTTATGGTTTATGATAGGCACTATGGCATATCTTTTAACAACTGTTATTTTTGGAAAGCTGCATTTTTGGAGCAGATTAAAATATTTATATATGGCAATTGTTGTTTTGCTTCTTGTTTTAACAGCAGTTTTCGGAAGAGAAATCAACGGCTCTAAAAACTGGATTTTTATTAAAAGTATATCCATTCAGCCATCTGAAATTATAAAGCTCTTTTTCTGCCTTGCTATTGCCTGCTTTTATTCAAAGCTGCCATCGGGCAGTAAAAAAGACAAAAGGCAAAGAACATTAGGAATACCCACCGATGAAATTGCTCTTTGTGTATTTGTGTATCTTTGTATGGGGATACT
>JAGBXL010000180.1 GCA_017629325.1 Clostridia bacterium
GAATTATTATAACGCACTAAAAAATATGGTGTTTTCTTCACTTCCGCAAACAAGAAACGAAGATGCGTTTTATAAGCAAAAAATAAAGGATTGCAGAGACAGGGCAAAAGGGGTAATAAACGATGACCTCTTAAAATATTATTTTCTTCTTTCACCCGAAAATATTGAAGAAGACAACAAAAATATTTATCCTTATGTCGTAAAACTTATCGAGGCAGTAAAAAAGACAGCAGAAGAATTTTCGAGGCTTAAAAATAATAAAAACCTTATAGATTTTTCCGACTATGAACATCTGGCACTCTCTCTTTTAACGAACGAAGATGGAACCCCAAGCGAAATTGCATATTCTGTGTCAAACGATTTTGATGAGATATATGTTGATGAATTTCAGGATTGCAATAATATTCAAAATGAAATATTTTCTCTTATGTCGGGGGCAATAAGAAATAAACCAAATCTTTTTTGTGTTGGCGATATGAAGCAAAGCATATATAAATTCAGAGATGCAAATCCACTAAATTTCCGCAAAATGTGTGATGATTACCCCTTATATAACGGAAATGAAGTTAATAATTCAAATAAAATTTTATTAAATGCAAATTTCCGAAGCAGACCTGCTATTTTAAATTTTGTAAACTCGGTTTTTTCACAGCTTATGAGTAAAAAATGCGGTGAGCTTTTGTATAACGAAGAAGAAATGCTTAACCCCGGTGCACAGTTTAAAAGCGAAAATGAAGATGCCGATATAATTGATATTGATATCATTGATGAACTGAATTTATTTGGAATTGATATAATTGATAAAGAAAACACCATTGATAAAACTGAAGCCGAAGCACTTCATATTGCCCAAAAAATAAAAAATATGGTAGATGGGGGATATAAGCTCTACAATTCTAAAGCACAGTGCTACAAAACTGCAGCATATAGCGATTTTGTCATTCTTTTAAGAAGCACAAAAAAATATGTGTCATCTTATGAAAAAGTTTTTTCAAAGCTTGGAATACCGCTATACTGCGATAGTAACGGTTATTTTGAAACTCAGGAAATAGAGTTTTTAATTCATCTTTTAAAAATTATAGATAATCCCGATGATGACATTGCTCTTGTTAGTGTAATGAAAAATCCCATATTTTCCTTTAACGAAAACGAGCTTTTGGAAATTAAACTTAGCGGAATTAAAAATGCATCATTCTATAAGTGTGTAAAAAAATATATAAAATCTTCCGATTCAGCACTTAAAATTAAACTAAATGAGTTTATTTCAAAGCTTGAAGACTATCATTAAAAATCCAAATATATGGAAACAGACGAATTTTTAAGCTATGTAATTTCCGATTTAAATTATTTTGTTTATTTGTCTGTGTTTGAAGATTCCAAAACCCGCATAGAAAATGTTAATTTTCTTATTCAAAAAGCAAAAAGCTTTGAAAAAGATAATTTCAAAGGAATATTTAGTTTTATAAGATATGTTGAAAACATAAAAGATTCAAATTCCGACGATTGTGCAAAAACTATTGGCGAAAACGATAATGTTGTAAGGCTTATGAGTATTCACAAATCAAAAGGTCTGGAATTTCCGGTGGTTATCCTTGCAGGTATGGGAAATGGCTTTAACAACCAGGATATTAAGCGCTTAGCAGTTTTTCATAAGGATTTTGGTATTGGTGCCGATAGTATCTATGCAGATAAAGGTTATAAGCTTCAAAGCCTTAATAAAATTTCCATTAAGCATAAAATCAAATATGAAACAGTATCCGAAGAATTAAGAGTTCTTTATGTTGCACTAACAAGACCCATAGATAAGCTTATAATAACAGGAATAGTTAAAAATGGTCCTAAATTTTTAAGAAATGTTGAAGCAAAGATAAGCGTTCAGGATTACAGCATTTCACCATACACGGTTTTAAAATCATCATCTTTTCTTGAAATGATACTATTAGCATCGTCAAGGTCGGCGCTCTGCGAACTTGGCGAAGTAAAAGATAGTCTTATTTTTGATGACGGTATAAAATATAATGTAAGCATTAAAAACATGAACACTCTCAGGCTCCCTGAAAGCACCAAAAAACCTTCCGATTGGCAAAAAGAATTTACGGGTACAACAGAAGAATATGAAAATATATCTTCGTTTTTAAATTTTGAATATCCATATAAAACATCAAGCTTGGTTTCGGGCAATATATCAGTTACCGAAATAAAGAAAATGAATATGAATCAAAACGGCGAAGATATGTTTTATGATGATATTGTTTTAAAAAAGCCTATCAATTTTGCGAATTCAGGCAAAATCTACGGCAGTGCTTTGGGAACTCTTGTTCATTTGTGTATGGAAAAGCTCGATTTTTCCCGAATGTCAGCACAAAGCGATATCGCAGAGCAGATAAATAGTTTTGTTTCAGCGGGTATTATAAGTGAAGAAGAATTTAAAACTCTTGATATTTCAAAATTTATAAAATTTTCAGAGTCATCGCTTGGCAGAAGAATGATTGAAAACTTATCTACATTAAAAAAGGAAGTATCATTTAAAATTCTCACAGATATCTCTAAACTCTACGGCATAAGTTCTAACGATTCTGTTGTTGTTCAAGGCACGATAGATGCCTATTTTGAAGATACCGACGGTGAGCTGGTTCTTATTGACTACAAAACAGATAAGGTAAATAAAGATGGAACACAGCAGGTGGCATCAAGATACCGCATACAGCTTGAAACCTACGCAAATGCACTTGAAAAAATACTGGGTAAAAAGGTTAAAGAAAAATATATTTATCTTTTTGATATTGATGAAATCATACCTCTTTAAAAAAATGGCTATTCTCTAATAGGAATAGCCATTTTTTATTCTGTTTCT
Source organism: Clostridia bacterium (assembly GCA_017629325.1). Lineage (GTDB taxonomy): Bacteria > Bacillota > Clostridia > UMGS1810 > UMGS1810 > RGIG1828. Next base: position 2,855 of record JAGBXL010000180.1, read on the forward strand.
TATAAATTTAAATGTTTCTTTTTCGCCTTTTTCACTAAGCATTCTTAAAAGAAGCTCCAATTCATCTGACGTGTCTTTATGAATAAGTCTGGTTTCTTTTGAACGCATAAAATATTCAACAGGGTGGCTTGAGCTGTAATTTTTGCCCTGATATATTTTACTTGCTGCAACTCTGTCGCAAAACATTTCAATAACATATCTATATGGCATTTTAACAGGCTCAACAAGGTGTGATTTTGGATTATAGTCTTTCCAGTATTCAAAATGATGTTTGTTTCTGCCCTGATGATGCATCCACGCCTTTGAATATCCAAATCTTCGTC
>JAGBXL010000181.1 GCA_017629325.1 Clostridia bacterium
ATTAATCCAGTAGGCATAGCTTGGCTTTTCGGGGTTTGAAATCATTTTAATGAGGGTATCGGTGTATCCGTTTTCTGTGAGAGCTGAAAACGCCCACTTCATACCAAGCATACCTGAGGTGGTATTGAAATTGTTTTCTTCTATTAAATGGACAAGCTTTTTAGCCATTTCTTTTGTTTCTTCACTATTAAAAAGACCAAAATACAAACCGCAGGTAAAAAATGTCTGGTGTTTATAAAGCTCTTTATTATTAAGAAATTCGTTTCTCCATGCCTCTTTCACCAGCTTGGCTTTTTCAAGCCACATTTCGCTTTCCTTTCCTAATATATCTGCAATTTTTGCCATTGTTTTGCAGTCTTCATAGAAAAAAGCTGTGCTTGTTACATTTGCAGGACAGCGAAACTTGGAGTCGGGAGAAAGATAATCGCCAAGACCGAAATCTGCAATAAGCCCGCTTGTCATTCTTTCAAGATATTCCATATACAGGGTCATATTATCCCACATTTTTTCCAGTATGTCGGTTTTTCCGCTAACAAGATATTCTTTATAGGGAATAATTATAAGCGCGCTATCCCAGGCGGGCCCGCTTCCCCAGTTGTAGCCAAAGCCTGCTGTGGGAATAACACCGGGTAATTGCCCCGATGGTCTTTGAGCGTCTTTAAAATCATCAAACCATTTTGAGTATGCCTTGTGCATATCAAAATTCAGTACTGCCTGGTCAACTGCACAAAGAGCGTCTCCCGTCCATCCGTTTTGCTCGCGTGTGGGGCAGTCGGTGGGGTAGCCATGATAGTTTGCGAGGGTTGAATTTACCGAAGCTAAGTGGAGCTTATTGAAAAATTCATCGCTGCATTTAAAGCTGCCGATTTTTTGAAGGTCGGTGTGAACAACCTGGGCAACAATATTAAAATCCTCAGGTGCATTAACTGCTTCAACATATCTGAATCCATGATAACAAAAGGAAGGTCTGAATTCTTCTTTTTCTTTTCCGCTACACACAAAAACATCTTCGTGAGAAAGTGGGTGCTTTTCGCTTCTGCAAAATCCACGCACCTGCTTCTGACTGTCTTCATCCGGGGTTTCGTGATATTTAAGCCTTATTTCTCTGCCTTTTTCACCGCTTACTGTGATTTTTGCCCATCCGCTTGTGTTTTCACCAAAATCGTATGTATTATCGGAAATTTTTTTAGCTTCAAGTGTTCGGATTACTCTTATAGGGGGCATATCGCTTGTGGTGAGGAAACCTCCGGGTTCATTTGCTATAAAGGCATCTTCCCAGGCTGAGTCGTCAAAAGAGGGTAAATCGTATCCCTCTTGCCTGAGATTAGCGTCGCACCATTCTCCCTGACGCATATGGTTATACACAGAGCTTCCCGGGGCGCATTTCCATTCTTTGTTCGTTTGGAGAGTAAAAATCTCACCGGAAATGTGTGTAACAACGAGCTTTGCGGCAAGCTTGGGATTATCTTTCCATGTTGCCATCATATTACCGAAGATAGACATATTGTCATTGTAAAATCCGTTGCCCACATGAACTCCGATTGCATTTTTCCCTTCGGTTAAAAGCTTTGTAACATCATATATTTTATAGATAACTCTTTTGTCATACTGAGTGTAGGGAGTGGATAAAACTTCATCGGTAACATTAATTCCATTAATGGTGCACACTCCAAGCCCCAGTGGGCATATTGAAAGCTCAGCTTTTTTAATGCCTCCTTCAAGACTAAAGGTTTTTCTGAAATAAACACTTGTGTTTAACAGGCTATATTTATCATTTCTTGCAAGGGGGAGTGATGCCATTGTAATCCATTTGGTGTTATTCAAGATAATCACAACTTTCTCATAATTATATCATAGCAAAATTATATCACAGTAAACCCAAGGCTTAAATGGTGATTTCGGACTATAACTTTATTCTGTGAGACATAAAGAAAAGCATTTTTAAAAACAAATGTCTGTTTTGCCGGAAAAATATTCCTGGAATGTCTCAACGAAAAAATTTATAGTCCGCCAAAACCATTTCTCAAATAAAAATAGTGTGCTATAATCAAAACATAAGTTCAGGCAAAAGAAGGAGAGAATTTATGAATTTTATAGATTATATCACTCCAAATGACGAAGGAGTTATGTCATCAAGTGACAGCGTATCTATTCAGAACGCAATAGATAAAGCTGCGATAAGCGGAGCTAATAAAGTTATTATTCCAAGACATAATAAAAGAAGCGAAGGTTTTGAATGGATAATAGATAAAACAATCCTTTTGCCTGATAACATTTGTCTTGTGCTTGATAACTGCTATATGAGATTGGCAGATGATGTTTTTTGCAATATGCTTTCAAATAAAAACTGCCGCACCGAAAAAGGGAAAACAAAAGAAGGAACCAACTATAATATAATAATTGAAGGCAGAGGAAAAGCCACCTTAGACGGTGGAAAATATAATGGAATATCAGAGCTTAATTATGACAAAGTGAACGGACCTCACATAACCAATAACTGCACCTTGTTTATGACAAATGTTGACGGATTTTCGGTGAGGGGCGTAAAGTTTATAAATCAGCGCTACTGGGCAATGACCTTTTTGTTTTGCCGAAATGGAAAAATAAGCGATATTGATTTTATGGCAGACCATAACTGCGTGGATAGTGAAGGAAATCCCTGCAATTATCTCAGCAGAAAATTCCCCTACAGAGGGATAAAGGTTTTAAATGCCGATGGAATAGATTTAAGAGCAGGCTGCCACGATGTTATTGTGGAAAATATCACAGGCTTTACCCAGGACGATACCATTGCCCTCACAGCCATAGATGGTAAAAGCACC
>JAGBXL010000020.1 GCA_017629325.1 Clostridia bacterium
AGCTATCATATCTAATTACTTTGTTTTTGTAATAATTATCAATTACATGATATCGAATACCGGTTCGTTTTGCCAGTTCGTATCTTGAAATATTATAATTATTTATATTGTATTTTCATTATTGATTTATAAAAAAGATTGTGATATAATTAACAAAGAGTTAATATTCTCTTATAGTACCTAAATTTTAATAACTAAAAGGAGTTGTTTAAAATGGCAAGAAGATTTGTACTTAACGAAACAAGCTACCACGGAAAAGGTGCAATAAATGAAATTGCAACTGAAATCAAAGCCAGGGGTTATAAAAAAGCATTGGTTTGCTCCGATCCCGACCTTATTAAATTTGGTGTGAGCAAAAAGGTTACAGATATTCTCGACAGTGCATCAATAGCTTACGATGTTTTCAGTGAAATCAAACCTAATCCCACAATCGAAAATGTTATTTCAGGTGTTGAAAAATTCAAAGCATGCGGTGCAGACTGTATTGTTGCCATTGGTGGCGGCTCTTCAATAGACACAGCAAAAGCAATCGGCATAATAATTGAAAATCCCGAATTTGCAGATGTAAGATCATTAGAAGGTGTTGCACCAACAAAAAATAAATGTACTCCAATTATTGCAGTTCCCACAACAGCCGGCACAGCTGCCGAAGTAACTATAAACTATGTTATCACAGATGCCCAGAATAATCGTAAAATGGTATGTGTAGATGTTCACGATATTCCTGTTGTTGCAGTTGTTGATCCCGATATGATGGCAACGATGCCCAAAGGTTTAACAGCCGCAACAGGTATGGATGCTTTAACTCATGCTATTGAAGGCTACATCACTGCGGGTGCATGGGAAATGAGCGATATGTTCCATATAAAAGCAATTGAAATAATTGCAAAAACTCTTCGCGGTGCAGTTGAAAATACCGAGGAGGGCAGAGAAGGAATGGCTCTTGGCCAATATATTGCCGGAATGGGCTTTTCAAATGTAGGTCTTGGTATTGTTCACTCAATGGCACATCCTTTAGGTGCTTTATATGACACCCCCCACGGTGTTGCTAATGCAATAATTCTTCCTGTTGTTATGGAATATAATGCCAAATCAACCGGCGAAAAATACAGAGACATTGCAAAAGCAATGGGTGTTTGCGGTGTGGATGAAATGACACTCGAAGATGCAAGAAAAGCCGCTATCGAAGCTGTAAAAAAATTATCTGCCGATGTTGGTATTCCTGCAGACCTCAAGGAAATCGTTAAAAAAGAAGACCTTGATTTTCTTTCACAGTCTGCATTTGATGATGCTTGCCGTCCTGGTAACCCCAGAGAAACGAGTGTTCAGGAAATTAAAGAACTGTATCTTAAATTGTTATAAGGTTCAAAATCGGAATGTAAAAAAGTCCAGAATGGAAAGGGTTTGTAAAAAATATATTTTTTACAAACCCTTTTGTTTTATGCTTTTGCATTTTTTAAATATTCATCTAGTATTTTTGCTGCATCGTAAACCAAACAGTCGCAAGGTCTTTTTTCGTAATAGTCTTTAGTTCTTTCCTCAGGCACATGGCTCCCTTTTTCAATCCCTGTTAAAACCTTGCATATTATTGAGCCGTTCATCTTTTCAAATTCGCCTGCCAGAGTTTGAATGAGTTTGTAGTGCTCTATCTTTTCTTCTTTCGCCTTTGGAGAAATATATCCGTTTTTTAATCCTGCAATAATGCATATTCCGCTTACCGCACCGCAAACCTCTCTTAACCTGCCGATTCCTCCGCCAAATGAAGATGCAATTAAAAGTGCAGTTTCTTTGTTTAGATTAACCTCATCGCAAAATGCCAGCACAACTGCCTGGCAGCAATTGTAGCCTTCTTTAAAATAATTTCGTGCAAGCTCTGGTTTTGTCATATTTTTATCTCCTTTAAATGTTAAGTGTATGCGGTTGATACTCAACCGCAATGAATTGCCTTCGGCGTGAATTGAAATCAAAGATTTCGTGAATTGAGCCTGCGGCTCATGAATTGCACTAAAGTGCATTATAAAGGCAATTCAATTCATGGAGCGAAGCGAGAATTCATGGCGATAGCCAATTCATGACAACAAAGTTGTCAATTCATTTAAATTGATTGGCATTTAAACCTTATATCCCCTATAATGAGTGAAAGCATTTTTGTCGATTCTTTAAGTGAAGAAAGCTTTGCCTTCATAAAAATATTTTGTAAATAATATTTAGTTTAACATAAAACATCAGTAAAATCAACACATGCACAACTCAACCATAAGTTGAGTTGTTTTTGGTATTTTTTTGAAAAAAGCCTTTATAGTTGAATATGTTTTGTGTATAATAATGGTATAACATAATACTACGAGGTGAAATTATGCACGAATTTCAGTCCGAAAAATTAAAGGAATTAAGAAAAAAACA
>JAGBXL010000182.1 GCA_017629325.1 Clostridia bacterium
AAGATTTAGCCGATAAAATCCCCGGTTCATTATATATAAAAGATTTTGAAGAAATTGCCAGCTATATAAAAAGTAATGCTCAAAAGGGTGATATAATAATCACAATGGGAGCAGGCGATGTTGTAAAAATAGGGGAAATGATAAGTGATAAATAATATGAGGTGTAAAAAATTCGCATGAATTTTTTACACCTCATATTTTTAATATTATTTAACTGTATAATTTCCTTTAATCATTATAATACCGTCGGAAAGCATCTGTGCCCCTCTTCCGTCATCTAAAGGAACAATTAAAAGATGGTTAGATGGCATAACAGCTCCGTTTTGCAAATCAAACCCTGAGGTAACATCGGCAACTCCGCCTTTTTGTGTTGCAACAATCTGTGCATTTCCCATTCGGAGTATCATTTCTGTGCTTGCCCCGGCAATAACTGTTTGCCCAGACTTAAGATTCACAATTTCAAAACCGTCATTTGAAGCGGTCGCCTTGGAATCAACATAGCTTTTAACCTGCGGCATCAAAACATCGTTAATATACGAAAGCGTTACAAGCGGATCTTCATTACTTCCTGGGTCTGCCGCAAGTCCCGGAAGGCACACACTTAAAAATAAAAGTGCAATAGTAGTAAGAATAATTTTTTTCCTTAAAGTTTTTTTCATAAGTACAACCACCTTTTAAAAGTCGCATAATCCAAGGCTTATTTTTAGTCCATGTCCAATCTCTTGTAAAAGCTCTTCATCAGCATGGCCTGTTTTTTCTTTAAGCCTTTTTTTATCTATTGTTCTGATTTGCTCTAATAAAATAACTGAGTCTTTTACAAGACCGTAGTCATCTGCACTGATTTCAATGTGAGTAGGCATTTTAGCCTTGTTTATCTGTGAGGTAATAGCAGCCACAATAATCGTTGGACTGTATTTATTGCCAACATCGTTTTGAATAACAAGCACAGGTCTCACACCGCCTTGCTCCGAACCTATAACAGGGCTCAGGTCGGCATAATAAATATCTCCTCTTTTAACTGTCAAACTTATTCACACTCCGCTAAACCTTTCTCGTAAAGCTGCAACAGAGCGGAGTCGGATTCAATGGAATATTCACTGTATTCTAAATTCATGTTGCCCATTTCTTCGTAGCCTTTTTTGAGCTTTTGGGCAATTTCTTTTTTCTTTTTTTCGCGAATATAATTTTTTATAGCTTCTCTTATAAATTCGCTCCTGTTAACGTTTTGAGAATATGCCATGTTGTCCGCCTCGTCAAGTAATGAATCCGGTATGCTGATAAGAATCTTTTTTTGTCGTGCCATTTCTCTCAAGGCCCCCAATCTATGATGAATTCCCTTTATATCCTATAAATAATTATATATGCTTTTTGTTCTTATGTCAAATGCACATTATACCATTTCAGGTTATAAAAGGTTTCATCTGCCTGAGAGCTATGTACCGCGGATTCAGCGATTGGCTCTACGGTGATAATATTATTACCCTTTTCCTTTCGGTTTATAACCCTGTAAATGTGAAATCTTTAAATTCAATCTCTGTGCTTACATTGCCGTCTTTTCCTAAAACCTGCATTCTAACGGGTGTTGCGGTATCTTTTCTTAACCAAAGCTTCATAGCCGAAATATATTCAGTAGGATTAACTGCAGAACACTCAAGTAGCACTAAATCTGATTTTTCGGGCGAATTTACGCTAAGAACAGTGTCTTCACTTTCATAATAGCTTTTAAAAAATGTGTTAATAAATATGTACATATCATCGGGCATTGATGGTGATTCAAGAGTATTTCCGCCCTTTGAAATAACCGTCTTATCCTTTGTCAGAAAAATTTTCATATCTTCCGATACAACTTCAAAATTCTCTGCATCTTTGTCATATATAATATCACAATCGTAGCTGTTTTCTCCCCCGGGGGTATAAACAGTTACCTTGCACGAGGTTTTGTAGCTTTGAATGTCATAATACATCGAGTGAATTTTATCATAAATATTATCTGGCTTCATTTTCCCACCGGAACACGCGGTAAGGCTTATCATAAGTAAAAAAAATAATAAAACACTATTTATTTTTTTCAACTATAAAAGTCTCCCTAAAATTATTATTATTGTTCCATGCTGTATTTTATTGCATAAGGAACAGCATTTATTATATCTCTTGGCAAAAGCGATAATTCGCCTATTTCAAGTGCAGCCATATCGCCGGCAAGTGAATGAATGTAAACCCCTGCTAAAGCACTCAAAAGAATTGAGTTACCCTGTGCCAAAAAAGCAGATATAAGTCCTGCTAAAACATCACCGCTTCCGCCAACTGCCATGCCCGGATTTCCAAGCACGTTTTCAAATATATCTTTTCCGTCGGTAACAATTGTTTCGTGCGATTTCAAAACTAAAATAACGCCGTATTCCTTTGCAAAATTTAACGCAATTTCTTTTTTGTTTTCAAAAATTTGCTTTGCACTAAGTCCTGTAAGTCTTGAAAATTCGCCAATATGTGGTGTGAGTATAATCGAGGATTTTGCTCTTTTTAATAAACCCATATTTTGTGAAAGCACATTTAATCCGTCTGCATCAATAACAATTGGTATATTGGAATAACCCAGTATCTTTTCAAGAAGCAGCCCAATGCTTTTTGAAGGGGATAATCCTGGTCCATATAAAAGTGCATCGCATTTTTTTAGTTTTTCATAAATATCTTTAAATGCCTTTTCAGATATAACTCCC
>JAGBXL010000183.1 GCA_017629325.1 Clostridia bacterium
AGTATGTTGACGGTGTTGCAGGAGAAATCCGCGATATTTGGGACCTTATGAACACAAGCTACGATAAATTTATCCGCACAACCGACGATTATCACGAAAAAGCGGTTCAGAATATTTTTAAAAAGCTCTACGACCAGGGCGATATTTATAAAAGTGAATACAGTGGTCTTTACAGTGTGCCCTGTGAATCCTTCTTCACAGAAACTCAGGTTACAGACGGTCTTTGCCCCGATTGCGGCAGAAAGGTTACTGTTACAAACGAAGAAGCATACTTCTTTAAAATGAGTAAATATCAAGACAGACTCATGAAGCACATAGAAGAAAACCCCGAGTTTATTCAGCCTGAATCACGCCGCAAGGAAATGGTTAATAACTTCTTAAAGCCCGGACTTCAGGACCTTTGTGTTTCAAGAACATCATTTAAATGGGGAGTTCCTGTTACATTTGATGATAAGCATGTTGTTTATGTTTGGATAGATGCTCTTTCAAACTATATCACTGCCCTTGGCTACGATACCGATAAAAAAGGTGAGCTTTATAAAAGGTACTGGCCCGCAGATGTTCATATTATTGGTAAAGACATTTTAAGATTCCACACAATCTACTGGCCCATTATGCTTATGGCACTTGGCGAGCCTCTTCCAAAACAGATATTTGGCCACCCGTGGCTACTTTCGGGCAATGACAAAATGAGTAAGTCAAAAGGCAATGTTATGTATGCCGACGATTTAGTTCGTCATTTTGGCGTTGATGCAATAAGATACTATGTTCTTAGGGAAATGCCCTTTGCAGCCGATGGCACCATTACTTTAGAAACAATTATTTCACGCTTCAATAGCGACCTTGCCAACACTTTAGGTAACCTTGTAAACCGCACAGTTGCAATGGCAAATAAATATTTTGGCGGCGAAATTAAAAATCCTGGTGTTAAAGAAGAAATAGATGCCGAGCTTATTGAGTGTGCTTTAAATACAGTTAAAGAAGTAAGCGAAAAAATGAAAGAGCTTCGCGTGGCAGATTCAATAGAAGCTATAATGAATTTAGCCCGCCGCTGTAATAAGTATATAGACGAAACAATGCCCTGGGCACTTGCAAAAGATGAAGAGAAACAAGACAGACTCAAAACTGTTCTTTATAACCTTATTGAAGCAATCCGCTTTATTGGTATTTTAGTTGGTCCCTTTATGCCCGAAACTTCAGAAAAGATTTTAGAGCAGATAAATGCTTCTTCAAAAGATTATGAAAGCCTTTTCGCATTTAATGAAGAAACAGAGGTTAAAGTTGGCGAAGCTACCCCCCTCTTTGCTCGCTTAGACGAAGCAAAAAAATTAAAAGAGGTTGAAGATGATATCTTTGCTCCCAAAAAAGAGGAAGCAAAAAAAGAAGATAAAAAGGCAGACAAAAAAGAAGACGAGCCAAGTGAAATCACCATAGACGATTTTGCAAAGGTAGAAATGAAAGTTGGCCTTGTTTTAGAGAGCAAGCAGGTTGAAGGTGCCGATAAGCTCCTGGTTTCACAGGTTAAAATTGGCGATGAGGTTCGTCAGATTGTTTCCGGAATTGCAAAATATTATAAACCGGAAGAAATGGTTGGCAAAAAGGTTATAGTTGTAACCAATTTAAAACCCGTTAAGCTTCGCGGTGTTCTTTCCCAGGGAATGATTCTTGCTGCAGTTGATGGAGATACATTATCTGTGGTTTCACCTGAAAAAACAGACAAAATATCAGACGGCACAAAAATAAGCTAAAAAATGTGAAATGTAAAAATTTTTCGAACTATAAAACACGAAAAAATTGTAGGGGCGGGGCTTGCTCCGCCCGTAAATATAATAATTTATTATACATAAAAAGGGTTTGTGAAAAACTAAGATTTTTTACAAACCCTTTTTGTTGTTTACTTGCTAAATTGAGAAGGTCTTAAAGCAAAAGAAAGCCCAAAAATTATTTGCATAATTTTTTTGGAGGCTTTCTTTTTTATTTGATTTTTTTAAACGAAAAGATGATTTTTTTCATCAAAAATCATCAAAAAATAAAGATTATACTAAATAAAAAAAGGGTGAAAAAGCATCAATAAATCCACAATTCCACAAAGTTATCCACATTTGACAAGCCTTATTTTATGGGGTTTAGAGCTGTTTTCCACAATAAAAATTGCAACATTTTCCTATTTTTATCAGAGCTAAATTTGAGGTTTTTGAGGGTAAAAAAAGAGCAAAAATTATAGCTTTTTTATTTATTTATAATTATACAAAAAAACCTGTCCAACAAAAGAGGAAAAACCTCTAAAGCCCCATCACACAAGGGTTTTATGGTTTTTGAATAATTTGCCGAAAAATGTATAAAACCCTCTAAAGCCCGCAATATCGGGAAGGGCGGAGTGCATAAAAAATTTTTTAAAAATTTTTCAAAAAAACACTTGACAAATATTAGTTTAAGAGGTATAATGCACTCACAAAGTCAAAGAAAGTCAAAGTCTAAAAACTTTTTTGACTTTTGAAAAAAGTTGAAAACCGCATAAACGGTGTAATTTAACCCCTTTAAAACATATCAGGGAGGTAATAAAAATGAAAATAAGCGATACAATCGAAAACTTTATCCGTGAGCTTTTTGAAGATGAACAAAGCATAGAATTAAAAAGAAACGAACTGGCTTCATATTTTATCTGTGTGCCCAGTCAGATTAACTATGTTATTCAAACCCGTTTCACAACCGAGAGAGGATATATAGTAGAAAGCAGGCGTGGCGGCGGAGGTCATATAAGAATAACAAGAGTTGCAATGGAAAGAAACGACACTATCCGCCATGTAATAAATAACATTGGTTCAAGCATAGATGTTTTAACAGTTGAAGCAATTGTCAATACTTTATATATGAGCGAAATAATTAAACCCAGCGAGGCAAAGCTGATACTTGCCGCCTGCTCTAATAATGCCCTTTCGCCAATAGCCGATGGCTACACCAAAAATCAGGTGAGAGCAAGCATTTTTAAAAATCTTTTATTGATGTTTGTTTAACAAGGTTTAAATCTAAAGGAGGAATTTTATTATGTTGTGTTCAAACTGCAGTTCAAAAGAAGCAGCCTTTCACTATAAGTACATTAAAAACGGAAGCAAAAACGAAATTCACCTGTGCACCGACTGTGCCAAAAAGCTTGGCTATATAAACGATGGGGAACTTAGCTTCAACCCTGCAAATATTTTTGGTGAGCTTTTTTCGCTTCCCCAGTTTATCCGCCACAGAGCTCCCGAAACAAGCTGCCCAAATTGCGGCACAGACTATAACAGCTTGAGCCGCACGGGCTTTGTGGGCTGCGATAAATGCTACGATTTTTTTGCAAAACAAATAGATGCCATTCTTTCAAAAATTCAGCCCTCCACAATTCATAAGGGCAAGCTTGGAGGATCTGAGGGCAAAAAGATTGAAAGAGATAACACCATAAAAGGCTTAAAAGAAGATTTGCAAAAAGCAATTTTAAACGAAAACTACGAAGAAGCGGCAGTTTTAAGAGATAAAATAAAAGCATTAGAGGGCGAAGGAGGGGAAAAATAATGGCAAAATGGTTTGAAGATGCAGGAAAAAATTCCGATATTGTTTTAAGCACACGTATCCGCTTTGCACGAAATTTAAAAGGTATTCCCTATCCTAAAAAAATGACGGCGGAAGATGCTAAAAGAGTTATAGCTCTTGTAGAAGCTGCCCTTGAGGAAATGAACTATACCTTTACTAAATACGATATGCAAAAACTTTCACCAAACGAAAAAGAAAGGCTTGTTGAAGAAAGATATATAAGCCCCGATTTTGCCTCATCAAAAATTCCTTCGTGTGCATATATAAGCGACGATAATAACGTGAGCATAATGGTAAACGAGGAAGACCACATAAGAATTCAGTGTATATACGCAGGCCTGGAGGATAAAAAGACCTACGACCTGATAAGCAAAATAGATACCTACCTTAGTGAAAAGCTTGATTATGCCATTCACGAAAAATACGGCCACCTCACCTCATGCCTCACAAATGTGGGCACAGGTATGCGGATATCTTTTATGATGCACCTGCCTGCAATAGTTATGTTTAAGGCATCGGAAGGCATATTCTCCGCAATTTCAAAGCTTGGCTTAACCGTGAGGGGAATGTATGGCGAGGGAACAAAATCCGCAGGACATCTTTTCCAGATTTCAAATCAGGTTACACTTGGTAAAGACGAAAATGAAATAATAAATGATATAACCCATGTTGTAGAGGGCGTTATAGCAAAAGAAAAAGAATTAAGGCAGGAGCTTTTAAATCAAAAAGGTCTGGTTTTAGAAGACAAAATAATGCGTTCTTTTGGGCTACTCAAAAATGCCCGCATTATGCAAAGCAAAGAAATGATGAATCTTTTATCAGATTTAAGGCTTGGCTTAAGCCTTGGTATAACTCAAAATATTTCTTTAAAAGACATAACACGCCTTATGATAATGGCGTCAAGAGCTCACATCTCATCTTCCGAAACAAGCGATGCACCCTTTGAAAGAGATGTTGAAAGAGCAAAGCTTATAAGAAACACTTTATAAAGATACCTTATAGAAGGAGGAATACTATATGGATTCAAGATTTTCCGAAGAATCAAAACTCGCACTTCGCTGTGCCAATGAATTAGCCGTAAATATGGGCTACACCTTTATAGGCACCGAGCATATTATTGCAGGTATACTTAAAGACGGCTCCTCTAATGCCGCACAAATTCTTGAAGAAATGGGCATTGGCAGTGAGGAATTTACAGAAAAAATAAAATTATTTAGCCCCCCCGAGAGTAATCTCACCCCAATTGGCGATTCTCTCCCCATAACACCCCGCTGCAAAACTGTTTTGGAAATAAGCTTTAACGAGGCAAAAAGGCTTGGCTCTCCTCTTATAGCTCCGGAGCATCTTCTTTTAGCAGCACTAAGAGAGGGCTCAAATGTGGCAGTGAGAATTCTTGCTCAAATGGGAATAGACGGCGGAGAACTTGCAGCACGCATTATAGAGGGCGAAAAAGCAATTCCTCAAGTGAAACAAAATAAGAATAGTTCATCTTCCCTCTCAAAAACTCTTTCACAGTTTGGAAATGACCTCACCGCTATGGCAAAAGATGGTAAATTCGACCCAATAGTTGGCAGAGACAAAGAAATAGAAAGAGTTGTGCAGATTTTATCTCGCCGCACAAAAAACAACCCCTGCCTAATTGGCGAGCCGGGTGTTGGTAAAACAGCAGTTGCCGAGGGACTTGCACAAAAAATTGTTGCAGGTGAAATTCCCGAAATATTAAAAAATAAAACCATATTTTCTTTAGACCTTTCTTCAATGATTGCCGGCACAAAATATCGCGGTGAATTTGAAGAAAGAATAAAAAAAGCTCTCGACGAGGTTAAAAAGAATTCTAATATTATTCTTTTTATAGACGAAGTTCACACCCTGATTGGTGCAGGTGCAGCCGAAGGAGCAATGGACGCGGCAAACATTTTAAAGCCGCTATTGGCAAGAGGAGAGCTGCAGCTTATTGGTGCAACAACTCTCGATGAATACCGCAAAAATATTGAAAAGGATTCTGCCTTAGAAAGAAGATTTCAGCCTGTTCAGGTTGGTGAACCAACAGTAGATGAAACTATTGAAATTTTAAAGGGTATAAGAGAAAAATACGAAGCACACCACAAGGTAACAATTTTAGATGAAGCAATTGAGGCAGCCGCTAAATTATCGGCAAGATATATAACCGATAGGTTCCTTCCCGATAAGGCAATCGATTTAATAGACGAGGCGTCATCCAAAATCCGCATAAAAGCCTTCACCGCACCCCCCGATATTAAAGAAATTGAAGAAAGGCTTTCGGAGGCTGCCCAGAAAAAACGCGAAGCTATTGAAAAGCAGGATTTTGAAGCTGCCGCAAAACTTCGCGACAGTGAAGACGAAATCAGGAAAGAACTGGAAGAAAAGAAAAAAACATGGGAAAGCTCCAATTCAAAAGAAGAGCTTTGTGTAACAGAGGAAAACATCTGCGATATTATTTCGGACTGGACAGGAATCCCCGTTAGAAAGCTTGCCGGCGAGGAGCAGGAAAGATTAAAGAATATGGAAGATATTCTTCATAAAAGAGTTATTGGGCAAGACGAAGCGGTTAGTGCTGTTGCAAGAGCAATCCGCCGAGGCAGAGTAGG
>JAGBXL010000184.1 GCA_017629325.1 Clostridia bacterium
TAAATTTTATTTATTTCTTATGTTTAATAATCTAACTATTACAGGGCTCAGTACTATATTCGACCCAAGTTCAAAAAGGAAATTCCATCCAACTAAAACAAATATCATATATTTCCACATTTCCTGACCGCCTGCCCAGCTTGCGAGGGTATCCATAAAGAATACCAAACAGCCTAAAAGAAATACACCCGTATTTACCACAGGGCATATAATTGCCGCGCACACAACTGCAACATAGCGGTTAAATTTGGAAATCGCCTTATACACAAGCCCTGCGGCAAAGCCGCAGAGAGTGCCTTTTAAAAGCACTGTAATAACCGTGCCCACGACATTAACGCTTAAAAATGCAGCCGCATCGCCGCTTGCCAAAACAACTACGCCAAACACAAAGCCAAGCCATGCACCAATCGATGCACCGCACTCGGCAGCACCTATAACAATGGGAATAAGCACGAGGGAAATTGAGAACGGACCAAAGCGGACAAACGCTCCCATAAGCTGCAGAATAATAACGAGAGCCGTCATTATTGCACCCAAAACCATTTTTCTTGTGTTTAATTTTTTTTCATTCATAAAAATTCCTCCTTGCTGTCGTTCTCTTATGAGATACAACGCTAATGTTTTTATGTTTAATTGCAAAATATGGTTTTTCAATTGGAATTCTTTTTGTAAAGAATATTTAAGCCTTTTAAAACAAGGTCTTCGTCGCATATAATATCATGCTTGCAATGCTTAATAATTGTTTTTGAAAGTCCGCCTGTTGCAATAATTTTTAAATCACAGCCCATTTCATCGTTGAAGCGGTCTATCATACCGTCTATCATAGAGGCATTGCCAAAAACTGCACCCGAACGCATACAGTCGGCAGTGTTTTTGCCAATAACCGATTTAGGAGCCTCTAAGCTTATTTGCGGAAGCTGGGCTGTGCCAGATGCCAGTGCCTTTAGGGCAATGTTTACACCGGGAATAATTGAAACACCAATAAAGGTGCCTGTTTTATCTATAACCATCATTTTGGTGGCTGTGCCCATATCTATAACAAGTGAGGGGTTACCGTAAATGGAATTTGCCGCAACGCAGGCACAAATTAAATCTGCACCAACGGTTGAGGGGTCATCACAATGAATATTTATGCCTGTTTTTATTCCGGGGCCAACAAGGATTGGCTCTACGCCATAAACCATTTTTACCGCATCTGCCATAACTCTTGTAAGTGGCGGCACAACAGAAGATATAATAGCCCCTTTAATCTCGGTTTTATCAACCTCATGAAGCACAAGTATGCTTTTTATTTTGGTGGCATATTCATCTTCGGTTTTATTGGCATTGGTGGCTATGCGGGCAACGAATTTTAATTCTTCGCCCATAAATCCTCCAAGAACAATATTTGTGTTGCCTATATCTATTGCAAGAACCATTTTCATCTCTCCCTCTATGTTAATTTTAATTCATAAAAAAACCAAAGTCAAGAACTAATTTGACAACTAGCCATTTGGATATTAAAATAGGCTTATAAGTGGTGTGAAAAGCATACCACCAAACCCAAGAAATAAAGCCTCTAAAGGTTTTTAAAAAAATCCTCAAGAGGTGTAAAATTTATACCCTAATAAA
>JAGBXL010000185.1 GCA_017629325.1 Clostridia bacterium
ATGGATTCAAAAATTTTTTGAAGAAAACGGTAAGGGTTGCAATGCAGTAATTGGAATATCCGGCGGAAAAGATAGTTCAATTGCAGCAGCATTATGCGTTAAAGCGTTGGGTGCCCAAAGGGTTATAGGTGTTTTAATGCCCTGCGGAGAGCAATCTGATATAGATGCTGCAAAGCTTCTGGTGAGCCATTTGGGAATAAAACACTATATCATAAATATTAAAGATGCACGCGACGGTCTGATGGCGAATATTCCAAAAGATTTGGAAATATCAAAACAAACCCAAATAAATGTATCCCCAAGAATTCGTATGACAACTCTCTATGCAGTAAGCCAGAGTTTAAACGGCAGGGTGGTAAACACCTGTAATCTTTCGGAAGATTGGGTAGGTTATTCCACACGCTATGGCGATGCGGCAGGTGATTTTTCACCCATTTCAGATTTTACGGTTACGGAGCTTAAAAAAATGGGGCATGAGCTTGGCTTGCCCTACGAATTAGTTGAAAAAGTGCCCAGCGACGGACTTTGCGGAAAAACCGATGAAGATAATCTTGGCTTCACCTACGCAGTTTTAGATAAATACATTAGAACAGGTGTATGCGAAGACGAAAATACAAAAGCTTTAATAGATAAAAAGCATAAGCAAAATCTTTTTAAACTTCAGCTTATGCCTTCGTTTAAATATAATAAAAATTGAAAGAAAAAACGATGACAATGTCATCGTTTTTTTACTTTGTAACCAAATACTAATATCATAAATACTATAAGAGTGTTACTAAATTTTATTGTGGAGCAGATTATGAATAAAAAATATCCTTATTTCGATAGTCATTGTGATACTCTTTCAAAGCTTTTTTCAAAAAAAGCTTCTTTAAATAATACAAACTGTATGGTTAATATTTCACACCTTAAAAAATACGACGGAGCCGCACAGGTCTTTGCAATATATAATAATGGAACACTTACACATAACGATATAATATCACATATATCATACCTGAAAAAAGAGTGCGAAAGTTATAATGGCTTTATATCTTTTGCGATGGGAGCCGATGAAATAACAAGAAATCGCAGCCGCGAAATAATAAGTGCACTTTTATCCATAGAAAGCCTGGGTTCTCAAAAAGATTTAACCCTTGAAAATATCGGTGAATACAAAGCTTTGGGTGTTATAATAATGAGCCTTTGCCATAATAATGATAATGCTCTTTGCGGAGGCATTAGTAATAACAATAAAGGCATCAGCCTTTTGGGTAAAGTGGTTTTAAGGCAAATGCAAAAGCACAAAGTCATTTTAGATGTATCTCACATAAGCGAAAAGGGATTTTGGGAGGCAATGGAAGAATATTCACTTCCTTTTATGGCAACTCATTCTAATAGCCGAAGCGTTTGCAATAATCCCCGTAATTTAACTGATTCTCAATTTATGTGTCTGGTAAAAAGAGGTGGACTTTGCGGCATAAACTTCTGCCCTGAATTTTTATGTGATAAAAATGCCGATATTGATTCGGTGGTAGGGCATATTGATTATTTTATGTCTTTAGGGGGAGAAAACTCAATTTGCATCGGTTCCGACTTTGACGGAATAGAAAAAACCTCACTTGGTTTAGAAAATGCAGGTTGTGTATATCGTCTTTTTGACAAACTTTTGTCAATAAATTACAATGAAAGCCTTGTAAATAAGATTGCCTTTAGCAATTTTCATAATTTTTTCAAAAAATATGAAACTTTAACCTAGATAACTTGCAAAAATAATATAAATGTGCTATAATTATTCCATAAAAATGAAAGTTTCAAAAAAGCAACATTCAATTTGGAGGCGTATTAAGATGCAGTATTCAAAAAAGTTCGAATCTATTTCACCATCACCAACCTTGGCAATAGATTCCAAATTTAAAGAAATGAAAGCACAGGGCCACGATGTAGTCGGCTTTGGTGCAGGCGAGCCAGATTATGACACGCCAAATCACATAAAGCAGGCAGCCATAAATGCAATATTAAATGGCAAAACCAAATATACTCCCGCATCGGGAACTGTTGAACTCAAAACAGCAATATGTCAGAAATTCCAAAAAGACAATGGTCTTAGCTACACACCTGCAAATATTGTTGTCAGTAACGGTGCAAAGCACTCTCTAATAAATGCATTTGGTGCAATATTAAATCCGGGAGATGAAGTAATTGTTCCTGCACCTTTCTGGGTTAGCTATCCCGAAATGATAAAATATAATGACGGAGTTCCTGTTATTCTTTATACAACCGAAGAAAAAGGCTTTAAATTTACTGCTAAAGAGCTTGAAGAAGCCATTACACCAAAAACAAAAGCTCTTGTTTTAAATAGCCCCTCAAATCCAACAGGAATGGTATATACCCAAGAGGAATTAAGAGCAATTGCTGATGTGTGTCTTAAGCACAATCTCTACATCATATCTGATGAAATATATGAGCATCTTGTTTACGGCAGTGCAAAGCATGTAAGTATAGCAAGCTTTGGCGACGAAATCAAAAATCGCACAATCATTGTAAATGGTCTTTCCAAAACCTATGCAATGACAGGGTGGAGAATCGGTTTCACTGCGTCAAACGAAAAAATTGCAAAGCTTATGGCAAATGTCCAGAGCCATTCTACCTCTAATCCTAACTCTATCGCTCAGGAAGCTGCCGTAGCAGCGCTCACAGGTCCAACAGATGAACTTAAAGAAATGATTTCTCAGTTCGATAAAAGAAGACAGTATATGGTAGAGAGAATGAACACCATAGAAGGTGTTTCGTGCACAGAGCCACAGGGTGCGTTCTATGTGATGATGAACATAGAAAAACTCATTGGTAAAACAATTAAAGGCAAGCTTATAGAAACTGCCGATGATTTTGCGGAAATTTTCCTTGAAAACCAGCTTGTAGCCGTAGTGCCAGGCACAGGCTTTGAAGCACCCCACCATGTAAGATGGTCTTATGCCACAAGCTTAGAAAACATAAAAGAAGGTCTCGACCGTTTGGAAGCACTTCTAAAATAAATTCATATATCCAACAAAAAAGATGTTAGAAACTCTAAAATGTTTTTAACGTCTTTTTTGTTGACTTTGTTTAGCTGTGGTAGTATAATGTATTTTTGTAGGGGGAATGGCTATGCAGCTTGTAATATGTGTTTTAAATAAAACAAGTGTTTTGGAAAGCATCCTCAGGGAATTTGGTAAAAATGGTATAAACGGTGCCACTGTTTTAGAAAGCAAAGGCATGGCACATATTCTTTCCGAAAATGAAGAACTTAAGTTTATGGAATCTATTGTGAAATTCCTTAACCCTGAAAACAGCGATAGTAAAACAATACTTGTTGTTGCACCCGATAAGCAAATAGAAAAAATTGCATCTGTTATAGATGAGTGCACAGGCGGTCTTGATAAGCCAGATAGCGGCGTAGTTTTTTCTGTCCCTGTTGTGCACACTTGGGGATTTAGTAAATAATCCTCTTTAAAGAGGTAAAAATATAATCAATTAAGGAAGGCGTGAATTTAATGAAAAAAATCACAAAAATCATTTCTCTTTCTCTTGCAATGATGCTTGTGCTAATGTCTTTTGCTTCCTGCGGTCTTGTGGAAGACACAGCAAATGTTGAAAAAGCAAG
>JAGBXL010000186.1 GCA_017629325.1 Clostridia bacterium
CATTCCAAGTGCTGTGCCTGTTTTTTTAGATACTCCTAAAAACGGGCAAATGCCATAGAACTTAACAAGAACAAAGTTTTCAATGAAAAGACCAAGAACTGCAAGCGACATAAATTCTTTAAAATAACTCATTATTTACCTGCTCCTTTCTTGTCTCTAATCATATTATATAAACAAAGTATTATGCCAAGTGCCAAAAATGCACCGGGAGGGAGAATAAATATAAGTGCAGGCTGAAAACCCTTACCAAAAAGAGATATTCCCAAAAGTGTTCCCGCACCTAAAATCTCTCTTACACTACCTAAAACACTCAGTCCAAGTGTAAAACCAAGCCCCATGCCCAAACCGTCAAAAATGGAAGGAACGGGCTTGTTTTTTGATGCAAAGCTTTCTGCTCTTGCAAGAATTATACAATTAACCGTTATAAGAGGAATAAAAAGCCCGAGTGCATCAGAAATAGAGGGCAAGTAGGCTTTTAAAAGCATTTCTATTATACTTACAAATGCTGCAATAACAACTATATATGACGCAATTCTTATTTTACTTGGTATAAAATTTCTTATAAGCGAAATAACCAGATTTGAAAACACAAGAACAAATGTTGCAGAAAGTCCCATACCAATTGCGTTAATAAGCGAAGTTGTAACAGCTAAAGTAGGGCACATACCAAGAAGCTGAATAAATGTGGGGTTTTCTGTTGTAATACCATTTTTAAGAATGTTTAAATTATTTTTTTCACTCATTTATTCTCCTCCTTTTCAATTAGTTCTTTTGCAATTTCAAGAGCACAGTTGGCTCCATCTGTTACAGCCTTCGATGAAATTGTTGCACCGCTTACAGCGTTTATTTCATTTTCTTTTGGTGATGACGAATTTTTAACAACTAAAAGAGTTCCTTTTTTACCTTCTGAAAACTGTTTGTAAAAAGGAGCTTCGCCCGTTTTTGCACCTAAGCCGGGGGTTTCGCTCATAGAAACAATTTTAATTCCCGAATAACTTAAATCAGGATTAATGCCAACAATCATATTTATTTTGCCTATGTATCCTGTTGGTTGCACTTTTATGCAGTATCCGGCAAATTTACCTTTTTTAACAGCTCTGTATGCTTCTATTTCACCATAAGGCAAATATTTGTTTAAAATGTCATTTTGAAGGGTCATCGCTTTGAACTGGGCTTCTTCAATAACTTCACTCATTGCATTTTGGGCATTTTGTTTTTCGAGCATTGATATGCGGTCTTTTGTTAAATAATTGCAAAGAGTTAATAATAGGGTAGCAACAAATGTAATGGTAAAAAGTATAAGAGAAAGCTTTATAATTGTTTTTTTGTTATTTGTATCATTCATTTGTTTTCACCGCCTTGCCAAATTTTTTGGGTTTTATGTATTTATCAAGAAGGGGAGTTATAATGTTCATAATAAGAATTGCATAGGTAACACCTTCGGGATATCCGCCGTATATTCTTATTACACCTGTTATAAGTCCGGCACCCAGTGCATATATAAACTGTCCCAAATGCGAAACAGGGCTTGTTGCATAATCTGTTGCCATAAAGAATGCAGCCAGAATAACACCGCCGCTAAATATATGGAATAAAAATCCAAAATCACTAAATACAGCACCAAAAATTCCAACTGCGGCAAGGTATGTTACGGGAATTATAGGATTTATAATCCTTTTAATCAAAAGATATATAGCACCAATTATTAAAAGAAATGCAGAAACCTCGCCTATGCATCCGCCTACATAACCAAAAAATAAATTAGAAATCGATGGAATTACTGACGCTTCAACACCTTTTACACAAGCAAGCGGTGTTGCGCTTGTTACTGCATCAGCGCCTCCAAAAAGACCAAATTTATCAAACGGCATAGGGTATGATGTCATAGCTACGGGCCAGCATGCCATAAGGAACGCTCTTGCAGCAAGGGCGGGGTTAACAAAGTTACCTCCGAGGCCACCGTAAAAGCATTTAACAATAATTATAGCAAAAGCATCACCGATAATAACCATATATACGGGTATTGAGGGGGGGAGAGTGAATGCTAAAAGAACTCCTGTTACAATTGCACTCAAATCACCTGTTGAGTTTTTCTTTTTGGTAAATTTGTTCCATGCATATTCAAAGAGCACACAGAAAGCGGCAGATGTAAGAGTAACAATAATGGCTCTTATTCCAAAAAAGTAAATAGCGCCTAAAAGAGCCGGGATAAGAGCAATAAGCACATCTCTCATAATGAGCGAAACATTTTCTTTGCCTCTTATGTGAGGAGCATAAGAAACTATAAGTTTGTTATCCATATTTAGCACCTCATTTCTTATTGCGGCTTGCCGCAATCTTTTTCTTTGTTAGTTTAATTCTCTGGGTTATGTGGTTCCCGCAGGGGCAATTAAATGAACATACCCCGCATTCAATACAGTCCATAATATCATATTTCAGGCAGGTTTCTATGTCGTCTATTTTTGAATATGCATTAAGCTGCACCGGAACAAGACCCATAGGGCAATTCTCAACACATTTTCCGCATCTGAAACAATTAACCTCCTCTTTAAGAGAAAGCTCTTCCTCGCCAAATGCCAGTATTGCCGATGTTCCCTTAATAGCTGGAACATCAATACTTGCCTGGGCAATACCCATCATAGGTCCGCCCATAATTATTTTTCTTGCTTTTTGTTCGTCAAAATCTGCAGCATCTAAAATGTCTTTAAAGCTTGTTCCAAGTCGTACCCAAAAATTACCTGGGTTATTAACCGCCGAGCCTGCAACAGTTACAACTCTGTGAAAAACAGGCTGTCTAAATTTAATAGCATTGTAAACTGCGGTGCATGTGTCAATATTATTAACAACAACACCTACATCTGCAGGAAGCTTTCCGCTTGGAACTTCTCTTCCTGTAATTGCTTTAATAAGATGTTTTTCGCTGCCCTGGGGATATTTTGTTTTTAACACGCAAACTTCAATACCCTTGTGTTTTTTGGCGGCTTTTATAATCACTTCAATTGATTCAGGCTTGTTGTTTTCAA
>JAGBXL010000187.1 GCA_017629325.1 Clostridia bacterium
AATTCTATATTAAAAACTAATTAAAAACTAAAAAAAGAAGAAAAAATTGTATAAAAAAGACAAAAACACAGTGAAATGCTTTTTTATCACTGTGTTTTTTAAAAATCAAAAGTTTCCCCCTATTATATCGGATTTTTCAAAACCGCATTTTAAAGCATATTCATACGCTTTTTCAAAATCACAATCAATTCCTTGCGTATTATGACAATCGCTGTTTATTATGATTTTGCTGCCGCTTTTCTTTATCATTTTTAAAATATCTTCCGATGGATACGGCGTAGTGCGGTAGCCACGCTGTATGGCACCTGTGTTGATTTCAAATATTGCACCACTTTGTGCAAGCTTATTAACAGCTTTTTTTGCTGCATTTAAATACCTACTATCTTTAGTTGAAAAAATTATATCATTTTCGTTAAATTTGGTTAAAAGGTCGATATGACCTATTATATCGCCTTTTTGTTTTGAAACAGTTTCAAAATAATCCTCGGCAAATGCCATATAGTCGCCACCCCATGCTTCATTAACATTTTTTATAAGGGATTCGCGGCTTTCGTCAACAATATATATCTTGCCATTCTTTTCTATGCCGTGAACAGATGCTATAACATATTCAAATTCGGAAGTATCTATTTTGGAATAATAGTCGAATTCTATACCATAATATATTTTTATTTTATCTTTGTATTTTTCTTTTAGACGGTATATTTCCTTTTTATAGTCTTCCATTTTTGATAGCGGCAAACCGCAGCTTTCATCATATTCGGTGTAGGAATGAGCAGAAAAGCCAAGATGGGTAAACCCTTTATCTATTGCAGCTATAACCATTTCTTCAGCGGTGTTTTTACCATCGCAAAAGGTGGTGTGAGTGTGAAAATTAGTTTTTATCACTCTGTCATCTTCTCCTGTTTAACTTTTTTGTCTATAACATGACGCGATGCAAGTTCATTATGGATATCTTCAAGAGAAATGCCCATTTCTATCATCATAACCATAACGTGATAGGTTAAATCGGCTATTTCGTAGATTGTTTCTTTTTTATCGTCGGCTTTGCCAGCAATAATAACCTCTGTGCATTCCTCCCCTACTTTTTTAAGGATTTTATCTATGCCCTTTTCAAAAAGATAGGTTGTATAGGAGCCTTCTTTTTTATCGGTTTTTCTGCCCTTTATTAAATCCATAAGGCTCTCTAGTGAAAATGCAGAATATTCGTCGGATTCATAAACTAAATCATTAAAGCATGAGTCTGTACCTGTGTGGCAGGCGGGACCGTCTTTTTTAACAAGCACGGTGAGAGCGTCGTAGTCGCAATCGGCTGTGATGGAAACAATGTGCTGATAGTTTCCTGATGTTTCGCCTTTTAACCAAAGTTCGTTTCTTGAACGGCTGTAAAAACAGCTTAATCCTTTTTCCATTGATATTTTAAGGCTTTCTTCGTTCATATAGGCAAGGGTTAAAACCTTTTTTGTGTCGGCATCAACAACAATTGCAGGGATAAGGCCTTTTTCATCGAATTTAAGTTTTTTTATATCTAACATAATTTATATTCTACCTTTCATTATAGTCTGACGATTATATCGTTATTTTTAAGTTCTTTTTTTAAATCGGGAATTGCAACCTCTCCAAAATGAAAAATAGAAGCTGCGAGCCCTGCATCTATGGTTGGCAGGGTTTTAAAAAGGGTTACAAAATCAGATATGCCACCTGCACCGCCTGATGCAATAACGGGAACATTTACGATATTTAATACTTCGCGAAGCATTTCGATATCGAAGCCTTTTTTAACCCCGTCGGTATCTATTGAATTAACAACAATTTCGCCTGCTCCCATTTCAACACCTTGTTTTATCCACTCGAGAGCGTCCAGCCCAGTGTTTTCTCTGCCGCCTTTGGCAAACACTTTAAATGAGCCATCTACCCTTTTTACATCAACGCTCAGCACAACACACTGGTTGCCATATTTTTTTGCAGCTTCCTCTATTAAAGAGGGATTACGGATTGCACCTGAATTAACGCTTACCTTATCGGCACCGCAGTTTAAAACTCTGTCGAAATCATCTACCGTGTTAATGCCGCCGCCAACTGTTAGGGGAATAAAGATTTTTGATGCAACTTCTTTTAAAATATCGGTAAAAAGCTTTCTGCCTTCAAATGATGCGGTTATATCATAAAAAACAAGCTCGTCGGCACCGCAATCGCTATAATATTTTCCCAGTTCAACGGGCGAAGAAACATCGGAAAGACCTTTAAAATTAACGCCTTTAACAACTCTGCCGTCTTTAACATCAAGGCAGGGAATTATTCTTTTTGTTATCATATTTCTGCCTCCTGACTGCCGGCAACTGATATTGCTTCGTTTATTGATATGGCACCTGTGTAGTAGGCTTTTCCTATGATTGCACCTGTGATGCCGTCTTGTTTTAAACGCTTAATATCATCTAAAGAAGAAACGCCGCCCGAGGCTATTATACTTAGATTAAATTTATTTGAAAGATGATTATATAAATCGTGGTTTGTGCCTTGCATTGCTCCGTCTTT
Source organism: Clostridia bacterium (assembly GCA_017629325.1). Classification (GTDB taxonomy): domain Bacteria; phylum Bacillota; class Clostridia; order UMGS1810; family UMGS1810; genus RGIG1828. The sequence goes on from JAGBXL010000187.1 coordinate 2,536, forward strand.
TGATATATCGGTTACAATAAGAGTTTTAACTCCATCATTTTGCATTTTAAGGCAGAATTCATCACAGGTTAAATTTGATTTTTCTATCCAGCCTTTAATGGCAACAAAGCCGTCTTTTATATCGGCACCAACAACTATGCGGGAGCCATATTCAGAAACTGCTCTTTTAACAAAGCCTTCTTCGGTTACTGCAGCTGTGCCAAGGATTACTCTTTTAACTCCTATTGAAAGATATTTTTCTATTGTATCAAAAGAGCGTATGCCGCCACCGATTTCGGCAGAAAGGCCCGTGGATTTTACAATTTCTCTAACGGCATCTATATTTGGTGTTTCGCCTGTTTTGGCACCCTCTAAATCAACAAGGTGAATGTAGCGGGCACCGAAAAGTTCAAATTTTTTTGCTATGTTTGAAGGGTTATTATCATAGACAGTCATTTTATTATAGTCGCCCTTTAAAAGCCTTACCGCCTTGCCCTCGTATAAATCTATTGCAGGAAGAATTATCATATTTTTGCCACCTTTATATTTCGCTGAATGCTTTTAATATTTTTAAGCCCACTTCTCCGCTTTTTTCGGGGTGAAACTGACAACCATAGACATTGTCTTTAGAAACGGCTGCAGTTAATTCGGCTCCGTACTCGGCTGATGCAATAACAAAATCCTTGCAATCGGCACCATAGTAGGAATGAACAAAATAAACGCAGTCGCCCTCTTTGATGTATTTAAATATAGGGCTTTTTTCACCGTGGAATTTAAGGGCATTCCAGCCAATATGCGGAATTTTTAAATCAGATGGAATTACATCTTTTATTGGGCGGACACTGCCCTTTATTAAACCAAGCCCCTCATACTCACCATATTCATAGCTTTTTTCAAAAAGCATCTGCATACCGAGACATATTCCCATTATGGCTTTGCCTTTTTTTGCTTCTTCAATAATTAGTTCATTTAAGCCGTAGTTTTTAAGGCTCGCTGCCGCATCGCGAAATGCACCAACGCCTGGGAGTATTATTTTATCTGCTTTTTTTATTTCTTTGGCATCACCTGTAACAAGAGTTTTAATGCCCAAAGAATCGAAAGAGCTTTTTAAGGAATATAAATTCCCAACACCGTAGTTTACTATTGCTATCATTTAGAGAACTCCTTTGGTTGACGGGATTTCGTCTTTTTTTGCTTCGTCTATTTTTACAGCTTCTTTAAGAGCACGAGCAAAGGCTTTAAATGAGCCTTCTATTATGTGGTGAGAATTTTTACCGTCGAGCTGTTTTAAGTGAAGAGTGATATTTGCCCTGCGACTAAAGGCAATAAAGAATTCCCAGGCAAGCTCTGTGTCGAAATCTCCTACCTTTTGTGTGGGTATGTTGATATCGTAATTAAGGTAGCTTCTTCCTGAAATATCAATTGCACAAAGAATGAGTGCTTCGTCCATTGGAAGAAGCATATTACCATAGCGGCAGATACCCTTCATATTTCCGATTGCATCTTTAAATGCATCACCAAGACAAATGCCTATATCTTCAACTGTGTGGTGATAATCAACGTTTACATCGCCAACGCACACAGCATCTAAATCAAAAGAGCCGTGTTTGGCAAAGAGGGTTAGGCAGTGGTCTAGAAAACCGCAGCCTGAATTTATATTTGATTTACCTGTGCCATCAAGATTTAAAGATAGCTTTATATCTGTTTCGGCAGTTTTTCTTTCTATATTAGCTTTTCTCATAAAAGTTACCTCCAAATTTCAAATTATAGAAGATATAACACTTATAAATTTTTGCATCTGCTCCATAGTGCCTATGGTGATGCGGTTAAAATCTTTTATTCTTTCTTTGGTAAAGTGCCTTACAAGTATGCCGTTTTGCTTTAGCTTTAAATAGATTTCTTCGCCATCTAATCCATCTTTTTTAGCAAAAATAAAGTTTGCACACGAGGGAAGCACTTCAAAGCCAAGTTTTTTAAGCTCGGATACTGTGTACTGCCTTGCTTCAATTATTTTCTTTGCATTTTCTTTATAGTAAGGATCAGATTTTATTGCTGCCTCTCCGGCTAAAAGGCTTAAGCGGTTTATGCTATAAGGATTGGTAGAATATTTTATTTTTTCCAGATCCTTTATTATTTCTTCGTTTGCTATTGCAAAGCCTAAACGAGCACCTGCCAGAGAGCGAGATTTTGAAAAGGTGTGAACAACTAATAGATTATTATATTTTTTAGTTAAACCAATTGCACTTTCGCCGCCAAAATCAACATAGGCTTCGTCTATTAAAACAAGGTTTCCCTCATTTGATTTAACTATTTTTTCTATATCTGAAAGAGAAAGTGCTATGCCTGTTGGTGCATTGGGGTTTGCAATGGCAATCATTTTGCCTTTTGAAAGATAATCATTTGTATTTATAGTGAAATCTTCACTTAGCGGAATTTCTTCATAATTTATGCAGTGAAGCTCAGCAAAAACCTTATAAAAGCCATAGCTTATTTCAGGGAATATAGCACCTTTTTCGGAAAATGCCATAAATGCAAAATTCAAAATATCATCCGAGCCGTTTGAAACAAAAACATTTTCTAAATTTACGCCGTAGTTTTTAGCAATTGCTTATCTTAAAAATTTGCACTCGGGGTCGGAATAGAGCCTTAAATTTTCGACTTCCTCTCCCGATATAGCATCTACAACCTCTTTTGAGGGTGGATATGGGGATTCATTTGTGTTGAGCTTTATATATTCCATATCTCTTGGCTGTTCGCCCGGAACATAGGCTTCGTCTATTAAAACAAGGTTTCCCTCATTTGAGTTAACTATTTTTTCTATATCTGAAAGAGAAAGTGCTATGCCTGTTGGTGCATTGGGGTTTGCAATGGCAATCATTTTGCCTTTTGA
>JAGBXL010000188.1 GCA_017629325.1 Clostridia bacterium
AGCATATCACAAAAGAGGTGTTTATATGGAAGAAACACAGAAGAAAATAAATAATAAAACAAAAATCATAATAATTGCTCTTGTAGCCATGATTGTGTGCAGTGTAATTGCTTTTTCGCCCTATATTTCAGAATATTTTTCCAAAAACTCAAACTATGGCGACGCGGTAGTGTTTAATGTTCCCTCAGGTGCAACCGCTTCCGATGTTGCAAAAATGCTTGAAGATGAGGGCTTTATAAAAAGTAAATATACCTTTATAATAAAATATCGTCTTAACAGAGGTGTGTATAAAAACATATATCAGGGCAAATTTTATCTTAATAAGGGAATGTGCCTTAACGATATTATGAAAGTGCTTCTTTTAACACCTCCCGAAACCGAAACCTTCACTTTCACAGTTCCCGAGGGCTATTCAATAGAGATGATAGCATCTAAATGTGCCCAAATGAATATTTGCACCCAAGAAGAATTTATATCTGCAGTGAAAAACGGGAAGTATAACTATGAATTTTTAAATCATATTCCCAATGGCAACTATAAATATAAGCTGGAGGGCTTTCTTTTCCCGTCAACCTATGAATTCTTTGAAGATGCAACTCCGTATGATATTGTAAATAAAATGCTTGCGGCTTTTGAAGCAGAATACAAAAAGAATTTTTCAAATTATGATAATCTTTTTGAAAATATGATAATTGCATCAATGGTAGAAAGAGAAGCTGTTTTAGATTCCGAAAGAGCAAAAATAGCAGGTGTAATTAAAAACCGCCTTAGTGAACCTATGAAGCTCCAGATTGATGCAACAGTTGTGTATGCCAAGTCAAATGGCAGATATGATATGACAGAAGTTCTTTTAAAAGACCTCGAGGTTGAATCTCCTTATAATTTATATAAATACGAAGGTCTCACCCCCGGTCCTATATGCAGCCCCGGAATAAAATCTATTTTGGCTGCTGCAAACCCCGAAAAACACAAATGGCTTTTCTATCACACCGATGAGGTTAAAAAAGACGGAAGCCACATCTTTACCCAAACCTTTAACGAGCATTTATCAACTATGAATTAGGAGAACACATAAATGAAAGAATTATTAAATCTTTTCTTTGTTTTTGCCCGTATAGGCGGCTTCACCTTTGGCGGCGGCTACGCGATGCTTCCTATGATTCAAAAAGAAATTGTTGAAAGCAAAAAATGGGCAACAGATGAAGAAATAATGAACTATTATGCAGTGGGGCAGTGCACACCTGGTGTTATTGCAGTTAATGTTGCCACCTTTATAGGCTATAAATTAAAAGGCTTTTTGGGGGCTGTTTTTGCAACTTTGGGTGTTATATTCCCATCTGTTGTAATAATAACAGTTATTGCCGCGTTTATTTCAAATTTTACTCACATAGCCGCAGTGCAGCATGCTCTTGGCGGAATAAATGTTATAGTTAGTGTTCTTGTTTTAAATGCAGTTATAAATCTTTGGAAAAAAGGTGTAAAAAATTTATTTGGCGTAAGTTTATTTGCTCTTGCATTTATAACTTCTGTGTTTTTTGATTTATCGCCTATTTATGCAATAATAGTTTCTGTTATATGCGGTATTCTTTGGGGCAAAAAATCCTCTCAAAAGGGAGGTAATAAGAAATGAGCATGTTTATTTATTTGATTGCAGAATTCTTTAAAACCGGTCTTTTTGCTGTTGGCGGCGGTCTTGCCACTTTGCCATTTTTATATGAAATAGCAAATAAATATAATTGGCTCGATATAAATCTTATGTCTGATATGATAGCCGTTTCCGAATCAACCCCCGGGCCGATAGGTGTTAATATGGCAACCTATGCAGGCTTTAATGCCGGCTCTTCTCAGGGTTCATTCTGGATTGGTATTGCAGGTGGGCTTACGGCAACTTTATCTTTGGTGCTTCCATCTTTTATTGTTTGCATTATAGTGTATAAGTTTTTAGAAAGATTTAAAGAAAGCACTCTTGTGGATAATGGCTTTAAAGGTCTTCGCCCTGCGGTGTGCGGTCTTATTGCATCGGCGGCACTCACTGTTTTTAAATCGGCTTGTTTAAATACCCAAATCTTTGCTAAAACCGGTGAAATATTAAAGCTCTTTGATATTAAGGCTATTATTTTATTTGTGTTTTTCTTTATCTTAACAAGAAAAACAAAATTTCACCCTATATTTTATATTATTCCTGCCGCTGTTATTGGAATAATATTTAAAATGTAGGAATTTAACAAATTTACATTATTATTACATCCCCCTTGTATTTATTGATATAAGGGGGATTTAATGTTATTATGATATATTAGAAAGGAGGTTTTTAAAATGAGTAAATTTAAAACAAAAAAACTTGTTGTGTGTGCACTTTTTGCTGCAATATGCTTTGTTGTAACAAGGTTTTTGTCTGTTCCTGCTCTTTATACCAAGGGATATGTTAATCTTGGTGATTTGGTGGTGCTTTTGTGTGCTTTTGTTGTGGGCGGATGGCAAGGCAGCATTGCCGCAGCACTGGGTGCATCTCTTGCTGATGCCTCAATGGGATATTGGGTATATGTGCCTGCTACATTTATTATTAAAGCTGCAATGGTTTTTGCTTCTTCTTATGTATTTAAAAAATCAGGCAATAAAGGTAAATTTGCTTCTCTTTGTCTTTCTGTATTGGCATGTGTATTGGCAGAGAGTATTATGGTTTTTGGATATTTTATATATGAAAGTGTTTTATATAATTCATTTGCAGTTGCATTTGCCTCTGTTGTGGGTAATATTATTCAGGCAACAGTGTGCATGGTTCCAACTGTTATGCTTATAACATTTTTTAAAAATAATTCTGCATTTGCAAAATTTGTGAAATCACTACATAACTAAGCTTGTCTGCGGCAAAACCAAAATATGCAGACAGAAAGGTTAAGGAATATATTATGTGGATATGTCCTGAATGTGAAACCAAGAATATTGATGAGGCAAGGCTTTGTCTTAACTGCGGCAGGGGCTGGGTTTGCCCTGAATGCAATAACGCAGCATCGGGCGATGCTTGCAAAAGTTGTTCAAAAGCCTATGTAAAAATTAACTGGCTGAATAAAGCTGAATTTGAAGCTTATAAAGAAGAAAAACTTGCTGCCGAAAAAGCCGCTGCTGAAAAAGCCGCTGCTGAAAAAGCCGCTGCTGAAAAAGCCGCTGCTGAAAAAGCTGCCGCCGAAAAAGCCGCTGCTGAAAAAGCT
>JAGBXL010000189.1 GCA_017629325.1 Clostridia bacterium
AAAAGTATATTTAATAGAAGAACCAATTGCAGCAGCTATTGGTGCAGGAATTGATATCTCAAAAGCTTGTGGAAACATGATAGTAGATATAGGTGGAGGAACAACAGATATAGCTGTTATATCACTTGGAGGATCTGTTGTTAGTACATCAATAAAGGTTGCTGGTGATAAATTTGATGAAGCAGTGCTCAAAACAATAAGTAAAAATACAATAGAACTTCACCTTGGTGAAGATTATCTTGATTATCTTAATTCTGCAGATATCATTTTAAAATCTCCCGGAATAAAGGTCAGTGAACCCCAAATACAAAAAGCAATTGCAAATGGCAAAACCGTTACAAGCGAGATAGAAATATTTATGTCTCTTTGTCCGTGCAAGGTGATAGGAGTAACAGGAAGCGACGGTAAAACAACCACTACCACCCTTATATATGAAATGCTTAAAAAAGAAGGCTACCGCACACATGTTGGCGGCAATATAGGAAAACCACTTTTATCTCAGCTTGAAAATATATATGAAGAAGACATAGTCGTTTTAGAGCTATCAAGCTTCCAGCTTCAAACCATGCGTCTTTCTCCCGAAATATCGGTTGTAACAAATATAAGCCCCAATCACCTTGATTATCACCTTGATATGAATGAATATATTGAAGCGAAGGCAAATATATTTAATTTTCATAAAGAAGGCTGCAAGCTTATTGTAAATGCCGATTGTGAAATAACAAATAACTTTAAAACATCTTATAAATATACAACCGATAGCTTCAGTCGAAAATCAGAAACAGACGGTGCCTATGTAAAAGACGGATATATTTATTACCGCGGGGCTAAAATACTAGATATATCAAGAATAAAAATAAAAGGCTGGCATAATGTGGAAAACTATATGGCGGCAATTTGTGCACTCGATGGCTTTGTGAGTGAAGACACAATAAACCATATAGCCTTTAACTTTGGCGGGGTAGAACACCGCATGGAATTTGTAAGAAATTTAGATGGTGTTGATTTCTTTAATGATTCAATAGGCTCATCGCCAACAAGAACAATAGCAGGTCTTATAGCTCAGCCCCCGGGTGATATAGTTCTTATTGCAGGCGGCTACGATAAAAACCTTGCATTTGGTACCTTAGCCGATAAAATTATTGAAAGAGTAAGTGTTCTTGTTTTAATGGGTGCAACGGCAGATAAAATAGAAAACGAAGTTAAAAATGCTCAAATCGGTAAAAGAAATGTTCCAATTGTAAGGGCAGAGAGCATGGAAAAATCAGTTAAGTCAGCATTTGCTATGGCTAAAGGTCTTTATAAAGGAGAAGCAAATGTTTCTGTTATTCTTTCTCCGGCTTGTGCAAGCTTTGATATGTATAAAAACTTTGAAGAAAGAGGAAACGATTTTAAATCGATTGTAAATTCTTTGTAATTGTTTTATGAGGTAAAATATGAGTATTAAAGAAAATATTAAAATTCTTTCTAATCTAAGTGCAGTTTCGGGCCATGAAAAAAGTGCGGCGAAGTTTTTGTGTTCAAAACTTGCTAAGATTATGGGACAAGCATATATCGATAATCTCGGTAATGTTATTGCATGTAAAAAAGCAAGAGCTTCACAAGGCTCTGTGATGCTTGAAGCACATATAGATGAAATTGGCTTAATGGTTAAAAAAGTAGATGATAACGGATTTCTTGAAATAGTGGCAGTTGGCGGAATCGACCCAAGAATACTTCCAGGAAACACAGTAGTCATTCATGCAAAAGACAAAGAATATAAAGGGGTAATCGGTGCAAACCCGCCCCACATGATGACTGCCGATGAATACGAACAGGTAGTAGGCTTTGATAAGCTTTTTGTAGATGCAGGCTTTGACGGTGATTTTGCAAAGGAAAATATTCCTCTTGGTTCAATAATTACTTTTGATTCAGAATTTTATGAATTAAAAGGAGAACAGATTTCAACAAAGTGTATGGACGACAGAGCCTCTGTTGCAGTTCTTTTAGATGTTGCCCAAAGACTATCAAAAATAGATTTGGAATTTGATTTGTATGTATGTATTTGTGTTCAGGAAGAAGTGGGGCTTCGCGGCAGCACGGTTGCTGCATATAGTGTAAATCCCGATTTTGCAATAGCAATTGATGTTACCCATGCCAAAACCCCCGATGAATCAAAGCCCGAATTTAAGTGCGGCGGTGGCATAGCAGTTTGCAAAGGCCCAAATGTTCACAGCACTCTTGTTAATTCTTTTATAAACCATCTTAATTCGTTAGAAATTCCTTATGAAACAGAAATTGAAGGCGGAAACACAGGCACAGATGCCTGGGCAATTCAGATTGCTCGCGAGGGAATACCCGTGCTTCTCTTGTCTTTGCCTTTAAAATATATGCACACTCCAGTTGAAACACTTTCGCTTAAAGATTGCGAAACACTTTCAAATTCTCTTGAGTCTTATTTAAAATCCTTCAAAAGAACGGAGGAAGTGTTATGCTGTTAAAAAAATTAACCGAGTTAAACGGTGTATCAGGAAATGAAAATGCAGTTTCAAATTTCATACTTTCAGAAATTTCAAAATATGCAGATGAAATAACAAAAGATACACTCGGTAACCTCATATTTTATAAAAAAGGTAAAAATCCAAGCGGCAAAACTGTTGGCGTTTTTGCTCACATGGACGAGGTCGGCTTAATAGCCACCTCTATCACAGACGACGGTTATATTAAATTCTCGCAGGTTGGCGGGCTTGATGACAGAATTCTTTTAACACAAAGGGTATCTGTCGGCGATAATGCCATAAAGGGTATAATTGGCATAAAAGCAGTTCACCTTCAAACAAAAGATGAACGAAAAAGAGTTGTAAAAACAGAAGATATGTATATAGATATCGGTGCCGAAAATAAAGAGGAAGCACTCAAATTTGTTCAAAAAGGCGACTATATTTCATTTGATTCTGGTTTCGTTTCTTTGTATGGCTCGCGTATAAAAGCAAAAGCTCTTGATGATAGAGTTGGCTGTGCAATAATGATGGATTTAATAAAAAACACCTACGATGAAGATATTTATTTTTGCTTCACAGTTCAGGAAGAAACAGGGCTAAGAGGAGCCTCTGTTCTTTCAAGAAGGCTAAACCCCGATATATCATTTGTTCTTGAATCAACAACAGCTTCCGACACAGCTTTTTCGCCCAAGCATCTCTATTCAACCTCTCTTGGAGGTGGTCCTGTTTTAACTAATATGGACAGAGGAGCATATTCCGATAAAAAATTAAATGAATTTGTTTTGGGTATTGCAAAGGAAAATAACATAAAATATCAGTATAAGCTTTCTGCAAATGGCGGTAATGATGCAAGAGCACTCCAAACGGGTGCTTCGGGAAGCAGAGTGTGTTCAATCTCACTTCCTTGCAGATACATTCACTCACCCGTGTGTGTTGCAGATATGGAGGATTTTGATTCAATGAAAGCTCTTATTCATAATGTCCTTTGTAAAATAAACACTTTTTCCGCCACGGAGGTAAAATAAATGGAATTATTAAAAAAATTAACGCAGAAATCCGCTGTATCGGGCAGTGAAGAAAATATATATGAAATCATAAAATCGGAACTTGACGGCTGTGATGTTTCTATTAATGCCGATAATTTAAGTAACATAATTGTTCATAAAAAGGGTGGCGGCAAAAAGCTTATGTTTTCTGCCCATACCGATGAAATCGGCATAATGGCAAATTATATAGACGATAACGGCTTTGTTCGTTTTGCAACAGTTGGCGGAGTAGATGTTTATTCTTCCCTTTATCAGAGAGTTGTGTTTCAAAATGGCACAGTGGGAACTGTGTGCTTTGAAAATAAAACCGATATAAAAAAAGACCTCAAAATTCAGAATATGTATATAGACATCGGTGCTAATTCAAAAGAAGATGCCTTAAAGCTGGTTAAACCAGGTGATACAGCAGCTTTTGAAGGTGATTTTTGTCTTAGGGAAAACACCGTTGTTTCAAAGGCTCTCGATAACAGAGTAGGGGTTTATATTCTTATAAATGCTATTAAAGCTCTTAAAGCATCTCCCTTTGATTTGTATTTTGTGTTTTCATCGCAGGAGGAAATAGGTCTTAGAGGTGCCCGCACGGCAGCATATAATATTGAGCCCGATGTTGCAATAGCTGTTGATGTAACATCAAGCGGCGATACCCCAAATTGCGAAACTCTCGATATTAAGCTTGGCTTAGGTGCAGCAATAAAAATAATGGATAAATCCGTTATATGCGATAAAACCGTAAGAGATGCCCTGGAAAATTGTGCAAAGGAAAATAATATTCCATATCAGTTTGAAATTTTAACCTTTGGCGGCACTGATGCAGGAGCAATGCAAACTGTTAAAAGCGGTGCTCTAACGGGTGCAGTATCACTTCCAATTCGATATGTTCACACACCTTGTGAAACAGCAAATATAAATGATATTAAAGCTTGCATAAATCTTATTTCCAAATTTTGTGCAAAAGACTTTATTTTCTAATAAAAATGTGCTAATATTAAATATATTTAATGTAAGGAAGGAATAAACAAATGAAAAAACTAATGCTTGGAAACGCGGCTGTTGCCCGCGGTGCTTATGAAGCAGGTGTAAGGGTATGCTCGTCATATCCCGGAACACCAAGCACAGAAGTAACAGAAGTTATGGCAAAAATGTATGACGATGTATATAGCGAGTGGGCTTCAAATGAAAAAGTAGCCTGCGAAGTTGCAATAGGTGCTGCATTTGGCGGTGCAAGAAGTATGACATGTATGAAGCATGTTGGTCTTAATGTTGCAGCCGACCCTCTCTATACCGCATCATACACAGGTGTTAATGCAGGTCTTGTTGCCGTTGTAGCCGATGACCCCGGTCTTCATTCTTCACAGAATGAGCAGGATACCCGTAATCACGGAAAGGCTTCAAAAATTCCGGTTATCGAACCCTCAGACAGTAATGAATGTAAAGAATTTATGCGTATGGCTTATGATTTTGGCGAAAAGTTCGATACCCCGGTTATTCTTCGTCTCACAACCCGTGTTGCTCACTCACAGAGCCTTGTTGAACTTGGCGAAAGAGAAGAAAAAGAGCTTAAAAATGTTGAAAAAAATCCCGGCAAATATGTTATGATGCCTGCAATGGCAAAAAAACGCCATGAATATGTTGAAAAACGCCTTAGCGATATTGCAGACTATGGTTATGATTGCCCCTTTAACTCGGTTGAATATAACGACACAAAAATAGGTGTTATAACCTGCGGTATTTCATATCAGTATGCCAAAGAAGCACTCCCCGGTGCAAGCTTTCTTAAGCTTGGTATCACATACCCCATAAGCGAAAAACTCGTTAAAGAGTTTGCTTCAAAGGTTGAAAAGGTGTATGTAATTGAAGAACTCGACCCATTTATAGAAGATTTCTGCCGCAGCATAGGAATAGATGTTATCGGTAAAGAAATTTTCACACTCCTTGGAGAATATAATCCCCAGATGATTAAAAAAGCTA
>JAGBXL010000021.1 GCA_017629325.1 Clostridia bacterium
GACTGAACATGAGAAAAATGCCATATTTTCGTGTTTTTTCCTATTGTTACATTATCGTCTATAAAACTTGTTGAATGAACTGTATATTCCATAGTGAGCTCCTAAAATCTACCTGTAAAATCCATGGTTGATACATTATCAAGCGGAAGTTTTACAGGTTTTCCTTCTGCAGCGGATTTATATATTGCAAGAACCATTTCCAGCGCTTGTTTTCCATCTTCGGCTGTAACATAAGGTTCTCTGTTTGTTTTTATGCTGTCAATAACATCTGTATATAAGGGTGTGTGGCCAAAACCATATACATTGGGAGGATTTTCGTTGAATTTTGATTTTACATCGTCGGCATCGTCGATAGCATCAGAAAAACGCCATTCTTCGATAATATTAACAGATTTTCCGCCTGCTTTAACTGTGCCCTTTTCACCAAAAAGATAAAGAGTTTCTTCAAGATTTGCAGGATATATATCGGTTGTTCCCTCAATTATACCGTAGGAACCATCAGCAAAACGAACAAGAGCAATACCTAAATCTTCGGCTTCTATATATGGGTGGTTTAATCTGTCGGTATATGCAAAAACCTCGATGGGTTTTTTGCCCATCATCCAGTTTAAAAGGTCTATATTATGTATGCACTGATTCATAAGTGCACCGCCATCTTGTGCCCATGTTCCTCTCCAGGGTGCTCTGCCATAATACTCCCAGTTTCTGTTCCAGCGGATATGAGCTGTGCCATAGAACATTTTGCCAAATCTTCCCTTTTCAACGGCATCTCTTATTTTTTGAATTGCTTTATTGAAACGGTTCTGATGATTTGTGCAAACCTTTACGCCTTTTCTCTTTGCTGCATCAATTATGGCATTTGCATCTGCAATAGAAAGAGCTATGGGTTTTTCTATTATAAGATTACAGTTTGCTTCGATGCAGTCAAGGGCAATCTCGGCATGCTTTCCGCTTTCGGTAGCAATGGCAACAAGATTTGGGTTTTCTTTTTGAAGCATTTCTTTGTAATCGGTATAGAGCTTTACTGTTTCGGGGAGTTTAAATTTGTTTACTTTGTCTTCCATATTTTCGGGGCATATATCGCATATTGCCGCAATATTCAAATTATTTGCCTGAGCCGCCGCAATATGATTTGGCGATATTCTGCCACAGCCTATAAGGGCATATCTAATATTTTTTCTCATAATATACTTCCTCCTACAAACGTTATCTTATTAAAATCTCTAAAAATCTATCAGCCAAAGCTTTATAGTTGTATTTTTCTATTACTGCTTTTTTACCCTTCTCACCCATTATTTTAGCTTCTTCAGGTGTCATAGAAAACAGTTGTTTAAGAGCCCGCTCTAATTCGGATGAATTACATGGTTCAATTGATATGCCACATTTTGCATCGTCAACATCACTATTTGATGCATCTACCGCATGAATTATAGGCTTTCCTGACATCATGTAATCATATAGTTTATTCATTGAAACCCCATATTTGTATATCATAGAGCTTTTGGGAGTACCTCCACACAAAAATCCTATGTATAAAATATCAGCCATCGAAAGTATAGTAGGAACAGAGAGCTTACTTACAGGTGGAAGAAAATAAATATTATTA
>JAGBXL010000190.1 GCA_017629325.1 Clostridia bacterium
AATTATTGATTTATCTATTACCCAAAAAAGTCGATGTAGATACATCGACTTTTTTATTTTATATATTTGGTAATTTGTTCAAATATTAGTTTGGGACGGCTTATATATTCGGATACTGCTACACTAAATAGCACAGCTCCCCTATTATTTTTTATAAAAAGCTTATCATCTGAATATGCAAGAAACCGTTTGTTATTTATTTTATATTCCGCCTTTGTTCCGGCTTCAAGAATATTTTCTATATTTTGAGATAAATCATATTCAATTTTTGAATTAACCGATACAAGCTGATAGGAATACTTGCAGTTTTCAACAAGATATTCATTTGTGAAAAGAGGTTGGCCGCGGTAGGTATCTTTAACTATTATGGGGTTTTTAAGTTCTTCCCACCCTTCAAGGTTAAAAAACCAGTATTTTTCATCACCGTTTTTTCTGCTCATTGGCACAGGAATACTTTTTCTGCTGACAAGCTTATGTTTTACTACATTTGCTTTGCGTTTAATAATTGAATTCCCTTTATCATCTTCTTCATATATAACAATGCTCTTTATGGGAAGATTATCTGAACTTACAAAGCGTGCAGGGGTGTAGTAGCAGTTATTTTTTAAGATATATTCAAGCTGCACATCATTGCGAACTGTTCCTATAATAACATTTTTGGCTGTCCATGGAATGACTTTTGTTTTTTCTTTCACAGCCTCGGCTACTGTAACCGATAAGGTTTTATATTGATTGAACGATGCAGGTGCTTCATCTACCACATTATAAAAATCTTCAACAATATTATATTTTTCTCCCCTTTTATATCCAAAAAGAAAAGAAGGTATGCTCAAAATAAAATATATGCCGAGTGTTAAAATCAGGAAAAAGAGGGTATTGCCAAGTTTTTTAATAACAATAAACCCACTTGGCACAAAGAGCATTACTAAAAGCGACAATACAAGAGATGCAACAAGCTTTACAGGATATTTATTTTTTGTTTTATTTATCCTTGGTATTGTGTTTTTCATAAACTCACCTTTAACTACTTATTCTAAAACATTTATCAACCTGAAAACCTGCTGGGCAGTATCTGCCATATTATCAAATGCTGTATCGGTGTTCATTGCTTCCTCCAAAGAACACGCTCCCCTTACAATCGGAAAGAACGCATCAATCCCATTTTGATTGCAAAGATATGCATCACTACCTGCACTGCCCGAAAATGCAATAACCTTTTTACCATATTTTTTAGCAATGGCAGCAACTCCTACGGGAGCTTTTCCCATTACTGTCTGACCGTCGAGCCTACCCTCGCCCGTTACAACGATATCGGCAGTTTTTATATATTCCTCAAGGCGTGTTTCCCTAAGAATGAGTTCTATTCCGGCAGTTAATTTTCCATTTAAAAATGTGCAGAACGCAAAACCAAGACCACCCGCAGCACCGGCACCTTCGGCATCTTTATTGGCATCAGGGAAATTATTTTTAGAAATATCTGCAAAATTTCCAAGCCATTTATCCATTTTTATTATTGTTTCTTCATCTGCACCCTTTTGGGGACCATAAATTCTGCTTGACCCCATTTCACCGCAAAGAGGATTTTTAACATCGCAGGCAATAGTAAAAGAACATTCCCAAAGGTTCGGATTTACATTATCGCCCGAAATACTGCAAACTTCTTCAAGACCTCTGCCAAATTTTGAAACAGGATTTCCATCTTTATTTAAAATATCAAAGCCAAGTGCCTGAAGCATACCTATGCCGCCATCGTTTGTGGCACTGCCGCCTATGCCTATTAAAAAGGTGCGGCAGCCTCTTTCTATGGCATCGGATATTATTTCACCAACACCATAGCTTGTTGTGTTTAAAGGATTTCTTTTATGCTCGGGAACAAGAGTTATTCCTGATGCAGCAGACATTTCAATTACGGCAGTTCTTGATTTTGGAATAATACCATAGTCTGCTTTAACAGTATCACCAAGTGGACCTGTTACATCTATTGATATTTTAACTCCGCCAAGAGCAACACAGAGTGCTTCAACAGTTCCCTCACCACCATCGGCAATTGGGCGAACTGCTATATTTGCATTTGGAATTGCTCTTTGAATCCCTTGGGCAGCTGCCATACCGGCATCTAAAGAAGAAAGACTGCCTTTGAAAGAATCTATTGCTATTACTACATTCACAAACAATCACTCCGATTTTTTTACTATATAGTAATTTACACTATTTTATATTCGCGAGAGAAATGTTAATGAGTTTTGTCTCGCGACATGGGTGCAGGCTCAGCCTGCTTTTTTAAAAACCTTTTCTCCAAATAGAAAATAAACACAAGAAGCATACCAAGCTCTATTGCAACAACGAGGTCAAACACAACTGTGAGAACAAAGGTTACAACCATAACGATTATATCTCTTACGCCGTTTGTTTTTACTATATTTATAAACTTTTTATATTCACTCATATTATAGGCTACCATAAAGAGAATAGCCGCTATTGCCGGCATTGGAATAAGTGATGCCAAGGGCATTAAGAATAAAAGAACTAAAAGAAGCACTAAAGCGTGCACCATTCCCGAAATTGGTGTTCTGCCGCCGTTTTTTGCGTTTGCTGCAGTTCTTGCAATAGCACCGGTTGCAGGAATTCCGCCAAAGAGAACAGAGGCTATATTACCAAAGCCCTGAGCAACAAGCTCGGCATTTGAATTATGGCGTGAATTTACCATACCGTCGGCAACAACGCAAGATAATAGAGATTCTATTGCAGCTAAAACTGCAATTGTAAATGCATCGGGCAATACAGAAATAGCTGATGCCATGCTGAAATCTACACCTGAAAAATCAAGCTTGGGAAGACCTACGGGGATTGTGTATAATTCACCAATAGTGAAAACTCCGCTATCTAACCCGGGAATAAATTTAACCATTAATACCCCTACTATAACAGAAATGAGTGAGGGTGGAATTTTCTTTTCAAATTTTGGATATATAATAAGAATTGCAAGGCAAACGGCTCCAACTAAAAGTGCCTGTGGGCTAAATGTTGCGATAGATTCAAAATTTGCCTCAAGCTTTTCAAAGGTTTCAACGGGTTTAATTCCTTCGGCATAGGTAAGACCTAAAAAGTCTTTTATCTGACCTGCAAAAATAGTTACGGCAATACCTGCGGTAAAGCCTGTTGTTATTGTGTGAGGAATATATTTTATAAGACCGCCGAGCTTTAAAACCCCCATAAGAATTAAGAACACACCCGCTAAAATAGTGGCAAGAAAAAGGCCACTCATTCCCTTTGTTGCAACAATTCCTGCAACAATAGTGGCAAATGCAGCAGTTGGACCTGCTATCTGAATTGAGCTACCGCCAAGAAGAGATACAACAAAGCCTGCAGCGATTGCTGTGTAAACGCCGCAAGAAGGCTCAACGCCAGATGCTAAGGCTAATGCGATAGATAAAGGAAGAGCAATTATTGCAACAATTATGCCCGCTATTATATCTTTCATAGCCTGTTCTTTGTTATAATCTTTAAGGCATGTAAAAAGTTTTGGTGTTAAATAAAAATTTTTCATTGGTATCCCCCTGAATATACAGAATATTTATAGAAATGGAGTTTCTATAAAGCAAAAAAGACTTGTCAAAACGACAAGTCTTTTTTACTTACCCCGGCAGCTTCCTACTTTCCCGGGCCGTTACCAGCCAAGTATCATCAGCGTTACAGAGCTTAACTACCGTGTTCGGGATGGGAACGGGTGTGACCTCTGTGCTATCGCCACCGAGTTACTTAATACAATACTAGCT
>JAGBXL010000191.1 GCA_017629325.1 Clostridia bacterium
AAAGCAAATTTTCTTGATTTTGTTCCATATCATTCGCCCAAAATAACATATTGCGAAAAAGATGGCATAATAACAATAGATATGTATCACAAAGGCTTTTATGCCCGCATTGCCCAAAGAATATTCCATCGTCCCTCTGTAAGCCATATAAAGCTCGATACATATGGAAGCTTTGTATGGAAAAATATAAACGGGCAAAACACAGTAGGGGATATAGCCGATATTATAAAAAATGAATTCGGCAAAGATATTGAGCCATTATATAATAGGCTCATTGAGTATATGAGAATTCTTCACAATAATAAGTTTATATGCTATAAGGAGATATAAAAATGGCAATTTTAAAAGACATTGAGCCCAAAAATGTATTTAAATTTTTTGAGAAAATATCCTCGATTCCTCATGGCTCCGGCAACACAAAGGAAATAAGCGATTACCTTTGTGCATTTGCAAAAGAAAAGGGCTTTGAATATTATCAGGATAAAATGAATAATGTTATCATTAAAAAAGAAGCAAGTAGTGGCTATGAAAATTCCGAGCCTCTTATTATTCAGGCACACATAGATATGGTTTGCGAAAAAGAGGCAGGCTGCACAAAAGATATGTCAAAAGAAGGCATAGATTTAAAAGTAGAGGGTGATTTTATATCTGCCAATGGCACAACCCTCGGTGCCGACGATGGAATAGGTGTAGCGTATGCTCTTGCAGTTTTAGATGCAACAGATCTTTCGCATCCACCCATTGAAGCAGTATTCACCGTAGATGAAGAAATAGGTATGCTCGGTGCTTTCGAGATAGATGTTTCTCGTTTAAAAGGAAAGCGAATGCTAAACATTGATGCCGGAGCAGAACACACTATCACAGTAAGCTGTGCAGGCGGCATCACAACTAAAAGCACATTTAATATAAAAAGAGAAGATTTTAACGGCACTGCACTTAATATAAAAGTTTCCTCTCTATCAGGCGGCCATTCCGGTGTTATGATACACAAGGGCGGTGCAAATTCCAATTCACTTATGGGCAGGCTCCTTTGCGATATTTCAAAAACATCTGAATTCCGTCTTTCAAAAATAGATGGTGGGTTTAAGGATAATGCCATTCCCACCTTAACCTTGGCAACCATTATTTGCAAGGATAAAGATAAATGTATAAATGCAATATCAAAATTAGAAGAAGATCTAAAAAATGAATATTCAGTAACAGATCCCGAACTTAAAATAAGCGTGGAAGAATGTGAATATATAGTTCCGCTGTGCAGGCAGGATAGCGATAAAGTAGTTCTGTTTTTAAATATAGCACCCAACGGTGTTCAGACAATGAGCTCGCAAATTAAAGATTTAGTGCAGACCTCCCTTAATTTTGCAATAACATCTTCATCTGAAGATAAAATAGAATGTGTTATTTCTGCAAGAAGCTCAGTAGATAGCCAAAAATATATGATAGCCGATAAACTGAATCAGCTCACAATATTTCTTGGCGGCAGCGTAGAAACATGGGGTGATTATCCCGGTTGGGAGTTTAAGAAAAATTCTGAATTTAGAGATACTTTCTCAAGGGTATTTAAAAATAAGTTTGGTTGTGAGCCCAAAATAGAAGCAATTCATGCAGGGCTTGAATGTGGTCTGTTCTCAGGAAGAATTCCCGGGCTTGATGTAATATCCTATGAACCAAATATGTGGGACGTTCACACACCCAGGGAACGACTCTCCATATCTTCTAGCCAAAGGGTATGGGAACTAATTGTAGAGCTTTTAAGGGAATTAAAGTAGTATTTCAAATAAAAAGAGCTATCTTAAAGATAGCTCTTTTTATTTGAAATATTGATAAACATAACACTTTAGCATTCCATTATATAATTTTCTTCTCTTGTCTGCTTCCTTGCCATAATATTTTTCAAATTCTTCGTAAGATGTCATAATAAATTTCTTGGCTTCGGTAAAGCATGCAAATTTTTTGCCCATCATTTGATATAGCTTCTGGCAAGATTTAATGTCCGAAAGTCTTTCACCATAAGGTGGATTACAAATAATAACTCCTTTTTCTTTAAAAGGCTTAAGCTTAGCACAGTCGCAAACCGAAAATCTTATTTTGTCATACACGCCTGCATTTTTGGCATTCTGTTTTGCTATTTCTATTGCCTTAGGGTCAATGTCCGAGGCTTGGATATCACACTCTATATTCATATTTCGGTTTTCCATGGCTTCTTCGCGTGCATCTGCCCACATTTCTTTTGGTATAATATCCCGCCAGGTTTCTGCTGCAAAATTCCTTTTTATTCCCGGGGCAGTGCCGCTTGCATAAAGTGCAGCTTCAATTGGAATTGTTCCGCTTCCGCAAAATGGATCAGCAAGTGGGCGGTCGCCCCTCCAAAAGCTCATATCAACCATAGCAAAGGCTAAGGTCTCCCTCATTGGTGCCAAAACAGTTTTCTCTCTGTAACCTCTTTTATATAAATTATCGCCCGATGTGTCAATATACATTGAAACAGTATCTTTCATAATGGCAAAATGAATTGGAACAAGAGCCTTTGTTTCATCAAAAAAACTTTGACCATATTTTGCCGAAAGTCTTTTTACAATACTTTTTTTTATTATAGATTGGCAACTTGGCACACTGTGAAGCTTAGATTTAAGGCTGTGCCCTGTAACTGGGAAGGCATCGTCTTTTCCAATAAACATTTCCCACGGCAGATTAAAAACTCCTTCAAATAATTCTTCAAAGCTTTCTGCTTTAAAATCACCAATATGTATAAGCACTCTTTCGGCACATCTCAAATTGATATTTGCAAGGCACACAGCTTCCAAATCACCCTCAAAGTTAACCCTTCCGTCTGTAATGGATTTAACCTCATAGCCAAGCTTTATAATTTCGTTTGCAATAGTTTTTTCTGTGCCTAAAAGAGTTGGAATTGTTAAATTAAGTCTTTTCATAAAATCACCATCTAAATTCTATCATAAAAGAAATCAAAAATCTACACACAAATTAAATTTTAGCTGGATTTATTTTACATATTGTGATATTATAAACCTATACAAGATGTTAGGAATGATAATATGATAGATGTATGTCTTTTAGGAACAGGGGGAACAATGCCCCTTAAGTCAAGATGGCTCTCGTCAGCTCTTGTAAGGCACAATGGCAAATGTGTGCTCTTTGATTGCGGCGAGGGAACTCAAATTGCACTGAAGTGTGCTAATTTCACCTTTAAGCCAATAGATGTAATATGCCTCACTCATTTTCATGCCGACCATGTAAGCGGTCTTCCCGGAATGCTTCTTTCTATGGGTAATGAGGGCAGAGAGCAGCCTGTTTTAATAATCGGACCAAGAGGCACCCGCAAGGTTGTTTCCTCTCTGTGCACCATTGCACCTGGGCTCACTTTCGATATAGAAATTGCAGAACTTATAAATCCCGACGAAACCTTTTATTTCAACGGTTTCACAATAACTGCATTTAAAGTTAATCATGCGGTTAGCTGCTATGGCTACCGCCTAGATGTTCCAAGAGCAGGAAAATTTGATGTAGAAAAAGCAAAAGCAAATAATGTTCCCATGGCTTTATGGTCCCGTCTTCAAAAAGAAGAAACCGCAGAATATGAAGGAAAAACCTATACCTCTGATATGGTTCTGGGTGAAAAAAGAAAGGGTATAAGGTTTGTATATAGCACCGATACCCGACCGACAGAAAGTTTATATGAAAACTGCATGGGGGCAAATCTTGCAATCCTTGAGGGAATGTATGGTGCCGACGAAAAAGAAAGCCATGCTAAAATAAAAATGCACATGACCTTTGCCGAAGCGGCAGACATTGCATCAAAAGCAAATGCACAGGAACTATGGCTCACCCACTATTCACCCTCAATGCCAAATCCCCAGGATTATATAAGCGAAGCACAAAGCATCTTCCCTCAAACACAATTGGGCTTCGACGGAAAAACAAAAACAATTTATTTCCCAGAATAACACAAAAAGTTGCTGTAAAAAACATAGTTTTTTACAGCAACATTTTTAGGGAATAGGAAAAAA
>JAGBXL010000022.1 GCA_017629325.1 Clostridia bacterium
TAAATATAAAGCTGGGAATCAGGATGTAACCATTATCTCAAATGCACTCCTTGATGAAGATGCCTATGAGCTATGCGTGTCAGATAACGGCATCACCATTACTGCATCATGTGACACCGGCATATTTCGTGCAGTCTCATCTCTCAAGCAACTATTAAAACAATATAAAAATGAATTGCCGCATTGCAGCATAAAAGATAATCCCGATTTCAAACGAAGGGGATATATGCTTGAAATCAGTGAGGGACGTATGCCCACATGTGAAACATTCACCCGCCTTATAGACCTCCTTGCTGACCTTAAATATAATGAATTTCAAATTTATATGGAAAGATTTGTATTCAAGTTTAAGGCATATCCCAAATACACAGAGGGTTTTGATTGTCTCACTCCTGAAGATATAGAGTATCTTGATAAGTATTGCAAAGATAGGTTCATAGATTTAGTTCCATGCCTTAATGGATTTGGTCATATGAGTGCATGGCTTGAACAGGACGAATTTAAACATCTTGATGTTAGTGGCGGTGTGGTGAATACCACGACCATAAACCCCCTTCTTCCCGAATCATTTGAGTTTATCAGCAATTTATATGAATCACTTCTTCCGCATTTCAGCTCCAAATATGTAAATATCGGTCTTGATGAAGCTTACGGACTTGGAAAATATAATTTAGAGGATATTTGCAATGAAAAGGGCAGGGAGCATGTGTTTATGGATTGGCTCAATAAACTTGCCAACCATATCAGGAAAAAATATGGCAAAAATGTTCAGTTCTGGTCCGATATGATATGTGAGTATCCCGATTGCTTCAATCGTGTTCCCGAGGGAGCTGTAGCACTTAACTGGGGCTATGATGTAGGCCTGACAACTCTTATGGAAAAACGCTGTGCAGACCTCAAAGCTAAAAATGTTCCATACTATATCTGTCCCGGTAATTCCAATTGGGCATCAATTACGGGTAGGTTTGATGTGGCGAGCCTTAATATTCGTTCGTGCGGTGAATTTGGCAGAACTCATGGTGCTCTTGGCTATCTTGTTACCGATTGGGGAAGCAGGGAAGGTCACTGTAATTTTCCGGTATGGAGCCTTGTGCCTGCTGTATTGGCAGGGCAGTATGCATGGAATGTCTGTGAAGTAAATGATGGAGGTAATCTTAAACCATACAATATATATAATGCCGAAAAATATGTGGATGACAACTTCTTTGGCGGTTCTAAAGTGTCCAGATGGTTATACAGAATGCAGCAGTGGTATCTTTTGGAGCCTGAACGTTTGCACTGTGCAACAATGTGTGGAAGTATAATAAGGAAACCTCTTTCAGAGACTGAGGTCAAAGACCTTTTCGACCTCAGAGAATGTGGAGATGATTTTTATTTTAATAATATCACCCAGTATATGCAAAAGTGCGTATCTGCAATAGAGGCTATAGAATTTGACGAAAACTGGAAACGACAGGTGATAGTAAACGGTAAGATAGTAATTCTAAGCTCCGAACTTTGTATCATCCGTATGCACCGGACTTGCGATAACTCAAAAATTGATGAACTCACTAAGCTAATTGATAATATAAGCTGTGAATATAACATTTTGTGGGATAGAGAGAATTATTCTAAGGGTAAAGAAATCTTTTTGGATATTCTGAAAGATAGGAAAGCAGAGCTTCTGGCTATGCGAAAATAAGAAGCCATGTATAATAAGAAATAAACAATTCACCATAAAAGGTGCGTTTATTTAATAAAATTTTTATTGTGAGGGATGTAGTATGAAAAGAATTTTAGCAATACTGTTGGTAATTACATTTATTCCCATAATCTCTTTTGCAGAGGCGGAGAGTAATGATGTAACTATCACCTATGCATTCAACCAGAATTTTGAAGAACAGATAGTTGGAGCAACGCCTTCAGGCGTTACTTGCTGGAGCTTCAAAGAAAAGATATATACTGATGTTGATGAAACCGGCAACAAATATATGAAATTTGAAGAGATAGATAACGGCGAGGAAAATCGCGGATGTTTTGCCCAGTTTCCCTATGGTGAACTTGACGGAAGCGTAGTTCTGGAATTCAAACTAAATTTCCTTGTGCCGGGTGATGGGCGTTTCTATGTATCTATGGAGGATTCCGAAGGTGAGGAGTCATTTCTTCTGTACATAGATGCCAATCGTAATCTTTGCGCAGGTTCATGGACCCCTGCCGGTTATCAGTTTTCATCTGAACGATACTATGAAATAGCGATTGTCGTTAACCAGCCTGAGAAAAAGTATGATATATATGTAGACAGAAGCAAGAAGTTATCCGGTTTAAATTTTAAAGACAATAATGGTCTGGCAGGTACAAGATTTCGTTTTTCACCATATATGATAGGCAAGCTTGGCACAGGTAACATTACTCCCATAACAGCAGTTGATGATGTCAGAGTATATTCCGGCGATAAGCCTGCATTTTTGCATAAGCTTGAAGGTAAAAATATTGTATTTGCCGAACCGGAGAAACCCCTCGTTACATATCAGGCTACAGAGAGCGAGATACGCAAATATATGAAAAATACTGTAGCACTTTTTGCCGGTGAAAATAAAATCGCCATAGATGGTGAAGTGTCATATCTTGACTCCCATGACCGCTCTATATCCACCAAGCTTATAAACGGTCGCACTATGGTGCCTGTAAGATTTGTAAGCGAGGCATTGGAAGCTACTGTAGAGTGGCTTGAAGCTTCTGAAAAAGTGCTTATTAAAAGTAATGGTAAAACAGTAGAGTTTAATTTAAATTCCTCTGTTATGTTGGTTGATGGCGAGGAGGTAACTCTTGATGCCCCGCCGCAGATGATTGATAATAGAGTCTATGTGCCATTAAGAGCCTTGGCAGAAAGTCTTGGCAAAAAGGTTTCCTATGATAAATCCGGCATGATAGTTCTTTCTGACAGAGAAGAATTCTTTAATATGCAAACAGACCTTGGTGTGTATAGAACTCTTGCGGGCAATCTTATATATGACATACCTGAAAATCCTGCAGAGGTTGTAGCTGCTGTTGAGGCAAAGCACCCAAATAAATCTCACCCAAGAATAATGGCAGATAACGAAAGATTTGCTGAGATTAAAAAGAATGTTCAAACCGACCCAATAGCTAAGGAATGGTTTGAAGCAATAATAAAAAGGGCAGACTCGTATCTCGCCGGTACCTATGCCACCAAATATCCTGAAGGCGGAGACCCTTTTAATCTTAGTTCAGGTTATAAACAAAGAATGGGCACAGTAGCTCTTGCCTATAAGCTCACAGATAACAAAAATTATGCAGATTGGGCATTGAAGCTTCTTTTAACTGCATGTGCATTTGATGACTGGGCACCGGAAAATGGTTTAGCTATGGGAGATATGATGTTTACAGTTGCCATAGGTTATGACTGGCTCTATGATTGTATGACCGAAGAGCAAAGAAAAACCATAAGAGATGCTATCGTCAAAAACGGATTTAAACCCATAATGGCGGAATATCAGAATCTCCCGCGTGAAACAGGATATGCATGGGGACAAGGTAAACCCGATAACTTCCATTTCTTTGCTGATGGTGCCGGAATCACCCTTACCCTTGCAGTTTGCGATGAGCCTGATATAAAGGAATTCGCAACCGAGGTGCTTGGTA
>JAGBXL010000023.1 GCA_017629325.1 Clostridia bacterium
CTGCAATATCAAACATTGATGGGTCGGCTTTACGTTTGGGAGGATTATTTCTCTTGCAGTTGGGATCGTTAAGGTCTGATTCGGGTTCTACCCATCTTACAAGGTCAACAGGACACTGGTCGCCTGCTGCACTACAAAGAGGAAGCATAAATATATCCTTACCAAAGTGATTGCGAAGAAGCATTTTTACTTCACCCCAGAAATCAGGTGAAACAAAGAGACGGTGCTGAACACACTGAGCAGGACAAGCAAGGTTTACAACAATACCTGTGAGGTTTTTGGAATTGTCAAACACATACATAAGCTCAATGCCGCTATCGTTGCCACCTTCAAGTTCGGTGAATACTGCGCTATTTGTGTCTCCCCACATCTGAGCTGTTCCGTCGTTATATGCTGCACGACGGCACATACCAACAGCAGCTCTGCCGAAGGCATTTGAAAAGCTTCCTTCACATCTGTTCTGCCATGCTTCTTTAATAAGCTCAGGAAGTTTTTCCACCAAGAGTGCGTGGTTTTCTTCTTTTGTGGCAACCTCAGGATTATTTGAAACATTTTCTTTTTCTATGTATTTCTGGTCAGGTCTTAAAAAATTATCAAGCATTGAGCGATAGCCTGCAGTAACACCTTTAACCTGTCCTCTCTGAGTGCCAAGAGGTCTGTAGGCAGTGTGAGTGTGGATAGCTGAAATTATTATTTTTTCAGGGTCTATTCCAAGATTATTATCTTTAAGTGCTTCTCTTACATCACATACAAGCTGCCATGTTACAGCCACCAAATCACAGGAAACCATTATCATCTGTTCGCCGTTTGCTTCTATAACAAGAGCAGTTGCTGTGAGAGGTTTTTCAATATACTGAGAAATACGCTCTGCAAACTGACCTGCAAGAGATACTTTTTTTGATGGGGTGATATCAACTTCACTCCAGCCTATTTTTAAACTGTTCATATTTATACCTCCAATAGTTTTTTAACATACTATCACATAAAAAATATGATTTCAATAATTTGGCTTTCGAAAACTTTTCGAATTTTTATTGCTTTTTATTTTAGAGTGATTTATAATCTAAGCGGAGTGATTTTATATGATGACATTATCTAAACTTGCAAAGCTTGCCCATGTTTCCCTTTCAACAGCTTCAAAAGCTTTTTCAATGAGCAGTGAGGTAAATGAAGAAACAAGAGAGATGATTTTTGAATTAGCCAGAAAACACGGCTGCTTTAAAAAATTTTACAATGCTAAATACCCAAAGCTTGTTATTGCAGTTATCTGCCCGGAATTTAAAAGCAGATATTATTCCAGCATTGTTTCGAGTATTCAGGAAAATCTTTCAAAAATGGACTCTGAAATATGCGTTGCATCTACGGATTTTTCAGAAGATAAGCGAAGCGAACTTTATGACTATTATAACAATTATTCAAATGTTGACGGAATAATAATGATTGATTCGGGTAAATATGAACACACAAAAAGCAATGTTCCGGTTGTTACCACAGGTAAATCCAATGGAAAGACGGTATCGGTGTATTCAAATTCATCACTTGGAATAAATATGGCTGTTGATTACTTTTTATCCAAAGGTATTAAGGATATTGGATTTATAAGTGAAAAATACACAATGTCAAAGCTTGTGAATTTTAGAGATTACATAAACAAAAAACTCGGGAATATATGTGAAGATTATCTTTCTGTTTCAGAACACAGAATGGAGCTTGGCGGATATGAAGCAATGGAAGAATTTTTCAAAAGAAAAACAATTCCCAGAGCCATTATCTGTGCCTATGACTGCATGGCAATAGGTGCTATGAAATGTGTTTTTGATCACGGATTAAATATTCCTGATGATGTTGCAATAATAGGAATGAACAACAACCGTGAAACAGAATTTTTAAATCCGGCGTTATCTTCAATAGACCTCTGCTCTGAAGAAGCAGGAAGGGAAATGTCGCTCGCTGTTATAAACAAGATTATGGGAATTGAAACAAATGAAGAAATCATTTTAACTCCAAAACTTATTTTAAGAGAATCATCGGAAATAAAATAAAAAATCACCATTTGCACATATTTTATGCAAATGGTGATTTTATTTTTAATTTAATACTTCCCTTTTTCTTGCTATAAACTGTAACAAAACAACAGATAACACAAGAATAAGACCAATAACATCGGTAGTTAAACCGGGATATATAAGAAGAATTCCACCAACAAGAATAATTATTCTCTGATACCATGGCATAGAGCACATAAGATAGCCCTCTAATGATGATGATACTGCAAACATACCAACAAGCGAAGTTATTGCTATTGTTATAATTTCTACTGCGTTGGTATCAATAAAAAGCATAGCGGGATTAAGAGCAAATATATAAGGAACTATAAAGGCTCCAATTGCAAGCTTGGTTGATGTGATGGCAGTTTTCATAGGGTTTGCCTGGGCTATTGCCGCACCTGCATAGGCTGCCAGTGCAACAGGAGGTGTTAAATCGGCAACAATACCAAAATAGAACACAAAGAAATGTGCCGCAATGGCAGGAACACCCATACGAACAAGAATCGGAGCACATGTAGCTGCCATTATGCAATAGTTGGCTGTTGTGGGAACACCCATGCCAAGAACTATGCAGCAAAGCATTGTTAAAAAGAGTGCAATAATAACCTGATTACCTGCAAGGGCAACTATACCATTAATCATTGTGTTGGCAAGGCCCGTCATTGTTATTGTGCCTGCTATGATACCTGCAACACCGCAAGCTGCGGCAACGGTAATCATACCTTGTCCGCCAGAGGCAAGTGCTTGCCATATTTTTTTAGGAGTGATGCGGTTTTCTTTATTGAAAAGGCTCACTACTATTGCAACAACAATAGCTATGGCAGCTGCATACTGAATTGATCTCTGACTTGTGCCAACAAGATAAATTAAGATTATTAAAGGCAGGAGCAGATAGGTCTGTTTTAAAAGAGGAATTCATCTTGGAAGGTCTTCTCTGCTAATTCCCTTCAGACCGTCTTTGTTGGCCTCTAGATGAACTGCTATGAATACACCTGCAAAATACAAAATTGCAGGGAGTATTGCACGGATTACAATATTACTGTATGGAACGGCTACATAATCTGCCATTAAAAATGCTGCAGCACCCATAATGGGAGGCATTATCTGTCCGCCTGTTGAAGCGGAAGCTTCAGCCGCTGCTGCAAATTCACCCTTATAGCCTGTTTTTTTCATAAGGGGAATTGTTACCGAGCCTGAGCCTACGGTGTTTGCAACAGAAGAACCCGAAACCATTCCTTCAAGTGCACTTGCAACAACTGCAACCTTGGCTGGTCCGCCCGAAAATCCGCCTACTATGGAATTAGATATTTTAATAAAAAAGTCTGCTATTCCCGTACGCTCTAAAAAGGCACCGAAAATAATGAATACCACAATAAATTTTGAGCATACATTTACCGGTGTTGAAAGGATACCCTCTTTACCGTAGAAGAGATAGTGAACTATGTAATTAAGCTTACCCCACAAACTTGGATTTGAAAGTCCTGCTGTAAGAGCATACAAAACAAAGCACCCTGCAACAATTATTATAGGAAGCCCTACACTTCTTCTGCAAACCTCTGCAATAGATATAATACCTAATATACCAATTATAATCTGATAAGCTTCAAAGTTACTGCCCTGCTGTATTATTGTCATTGCATTTGCAGTATAGTATAGAAATGCACCTGTGCCACAGAGCATAAGTAAAATATCGTACCATGGCATATAATTAACCTTTTGAAGTCCTTTTTTTGCAGGATATACAATATAACCCAAAAGAACTATAAATGCTACAAACGATGTTAGTCTTATTTCTTCAAGCCAGCTTGCAAAAAGAGTTACATACAGGCAAAAAATTGAGAAAGCTGCAAGAATGCAGGTTACCAAAACCTTTGGTTTTCCTTCCCATATTCGAATATTTGACTCTCGGTCAAATTTTTTCATTACGGATTCCAGATCCATAGGCTCTATGGTGTTATCCGCTTTTTTTAGACTTAAAAAACTTCATATTTCCTCCTGATGCTGATATAAAAACAAAAGTTATTTTATATCTTTATTATTACACATAAAAGTGGCTGCGGTGTGAGTTTGAGCCGCAGCCAAAAACTTTATTTATAAGATATTACTCAGAATCTACATTAATACCTTTTTCGCTGAAATATTTAGCAGCACCTTTATGGAAGGGAACTGTCATACCCTCTGTTGCATTCTCGAGGCTTAATTCTGCACCCTTACCATTTTCGGCAGCAATAGAATCGATATTATCAAAGATTGCTGCTGTGAGTTTATATACATCGTCTTCTGCTGCATCGGCATTTACAATAAGAGTTGCTTTAACTGTAACGGTTTTAACATCTTCTGTTTGACCTTTATATGTGCCTGCAGGAACTGTATATACAGTATAGAAAGGACCTTCTGCCATTATTTTTTCGGCAATCTCGCCATCTATTGGAACAAGATATGCCTCATTTGTTGTGAAGAGTTCTGTGATGGCAGGAGTTGGTGCACCTGCAACTATAAATGCTGCATCGATTTTTCCGTCTTTAAGTGCATCGGCACTGTCGGCAAATGACTGATACTGTGCTTTTATATCGTTTTCACTAAGACCTGCAGCAGCAAGAACGTCTATTGCATTAAAATATACGCCCGAGCCGGGAGCACCGATTGATACAGATTTACCTTTGAGATCGGCAACAGATTTGATATCGCTCTTCATGGTTACAAGCTGAACTGCTTCCGCATATAAACCTGCAACTGTGCGGAAGGTATTGATTTTGCCTTCTTCCTGGAATGCTCTTGTTCCATCCCATGCATAAGACATAACATCGGACTGAACTGTGCCAAGCTGATAGTTGCCTGCATCAATTCCCTGAATATTTGCTTTTGAACCGTCGGTTGAAACAACAGTAACACCTATGCCTGCTTTATTTGTGATATACTGACCGAGCACACCGCCGTATCCATAATATGTACCGGCTGTACCGCCTGTACCCATTGTCATTTTTGTTCCGCCGCCATTGCAGGCTGTAAGAGCAAAAACAAGAGCCAAACACATTATAATTGAAATAATTTTTTTCATAGTAATCCTCCTTAAATATTAGCTTATAATATATTATACCATAATAAAAATCTATTTCAATAATTCTGCCATACTATATATTTATCGGGTCAATCAATAAAATTTATCGGTATATAAAAGAAAAGAAATCCGCTTAATAATAAGCGAATTTCAACTATTTCACTTTTCCCTATTACTTATCTTATCGTTCCTCCGCCGATAACTGTGTCTCCATCGTAAAGAACAACCGCCTGCTCTTTGGCTATGGCTCTTTGGGGGGTGTTAAATTCTATGTGAACTTTTGATTTATCACTCACAAAAACTGTGCAGCTATCTTCTTTTGCACTATAACGAACCTTTGCTTTGGCAGTGAATTCGGGAGGTGGGTTATCAAAGGCTATCCAGTTAAAATCCTCGGCATCAAGGCTATTTGAAAACAAATCTTCGTTTTTACCAAGAACAACTATATTTTCAAGAGGATTTTTTTCTTTTACATACATCTTCTCGCCAAAAGCTGTTCCAAGGCCTTTTCTTTGACCAACGGTATAGTTTATTATGCCAAGGTGGGTGCCGATTTTATTGCCCAAACTATCTGTGAAATCACCTTGTGGGTATTCTTTTTTTGTGTAGTTTTTAATTACGCTTACATATTCTCCATCTGGCACAAAGCATATATCCTGACTGTCGCTTTTATGAGCAGATACAAAATTTCTCTCTGCGGCAAGCGAGCGGATTTCATCTTTGGTCATATCGCCAAGAGGGAATTCTACCCTTTTTAGCTGCTCCTGTGTGAGAGAATATAAAAAATAGCTTTGGTCTTTTCTTTCATCAGCTGCTTTTTTTAAGTAAAATCTGCCACCAGCTTCTTCTATGCGGGCATAGTGTCCCGTTGCCATTTTTTCGCAGCCTAAATTTAATGCGGCATTAAGAAACACACCAAATTTCATATAGCGGTTACATTCTATGCAAGGGTTTGGTGTGCCGCCATTTTCATATATAGAAATGAAACGCTCTATAACCTCTTTTTTAAATTCTTCTCGGCAGTCAAGAACATGAAAATCGATGCCAAGAATCTCACACACGCTCTTGGCATCGTTAATATCGCTTAAATTTTTATTTTCGTCATTGGGGAATTTATCGTGAAGACGCATTGTTGCACCAACACATTCATAGCCCTTTTGCTGCATTAAATATGCTGCAACTGATGAATCTACTCCCCCACTCATTGCTATTAAGACTTTTGTTTTCATATAAAAA
>JAGBXL010000192.1 GCA_017629325.1 Clostridia bacterium
ACACCGTGCTCGGGAGCAATTAGTTCATATTTTGCTCCCAAATAGCGTCTTTCAATGCTTGCTTTTTCCATGTAAAGCTGTTCAAGACGCTCACTTACTGTTGTTAAATCTTCTTCCTCGTTATTTTTAAGAATAACAAGCTCATTTACCTCGTTTTTTAGTGATGATATAACCGCCATATTTCTATCGGACGAAGCATAGGCAATATCCTCTATTTTGCGGTCTATCTCTTCGTCTATTTCCTTCTTGCTCATTTCTTCGGCAATGGTATCGTCGGTGGCGTTATTTAAATCAGAAATTTTCTGGTTTATTCTAGAAAGCTCGCTTTTTGTTTCGTCATCTATGTTTGAATCAAAATATGTGGCAACAAGCTTGCCTTTTTTTACCATTTCGTTTTCGCTCACCGCAACATCTAAAATGCCGCCGTCTTTTGTGGAAGCCGTTATCTGATTTTCGCTTCGGATAATAATTCCTGAAAGCTTGTAGCTTTTTTCCATTGTGTCTAGCTCTGCTATAACGGAGGAATCTTCAGATGTAAAAAGATTTATTAAATTAAATATAACAAACACAGCTAAGGCTAAAACTGTTAGAATTAAAACAATCTTTTTCATTTACTCTTCCTCCTTTTTACTGTTTTTTATTAAATCTGCGGCAAGAATGGCTGCATCTTTGCCCGATTTTATTTCGCTTAAATTTATCCATTTTATATCTTTGTTTCTGCCAAACCAGGTAAGCTGCCTTTTTGCGTAGTGGCGTGAATCTCTTTTAAGTATCCTTATAGCTTCCGAAAGGGTGCATCTTCCTTCTATATAGTGAATAAGTTCTTTATAGCCAAGAGCCTGCATAGATGTCATATTTCTTGTGCAGCCCTTATTCCACAAAGAAAAAACCTCGTCTAAGAGACCCTCTTCCATCATAATGTCAACTCTTTTATCTATTCTCTCATATAGCTCGTCCCTGTTTCTTGTTAAACCTATATACACATAGTCATAGGGAGAGGCAGTAAGAGCACTTTTTTTGTTGTGGTCAGATATTTTCTCTCCGCTTACCCTGAAATATTCAATAGCTCTTATAACTCTTTTAACATTATTGGGGTGAATAGCTTTTGCACTTTCGGGGTCAACATCTTCTAAAAGCCTATGAAGATTTTCATTCCCGTTTTTTTGGGCATATAAAGAAAGCTCGTTTCTTATTTCTTCATTGCCAGAGGCCTCGGTAAAGCTGGTATCCTTAATAAAGGAATCAACATAAAGCCCTGTTCCGCCCACCACAAGTGCATTTTTACCCCTTGAAAAAATATCTTCAAGGCATTTTTTTGCATCTTTAACATATTCGCAAACATTGTAGGCTTCATTGGGATTTTTAATATCTATTAAATGGTGAGGCACTCTTGCCATTTCACATTCAGCTATCTTTGCCGTGCCTATATCCATACCTTTATAAATCTGCATTGAATCGCAGGAAATTATTTCGCAATTCATTAGCTCTGCAAGATAGAGAGAGGTTTCGGTTTTCCCCACTCCCGTTGGCCCTACAAGAGCTATTACTTTATTTTTAAAATTCATCTGAAAAATCACACAATCCTTTTAAAGTTCTTTTCAAGTTCATATTTTGTCATCGATGTCATAATCGGTCTGCCGTGTGGGCAAGTGTTTATGGAATTAAAAGCAAAAACCTTTTCGCAAAGTGCTTCCATTTCTTTTGTGGTAAGACGGGTATTGCCTTTAATTGCCCTTTTGCAAGCCATTGTGTGAAGAACTTCTTCCATGTAGCCCTTTTTAATATCGCCTGTGCCTTTTTCTATTAAAGACACAATCTCCTGCACACTATCTTTAACCTCATCTTCGGGCATAGCAAAAGGAACAGAACGGATTATTAAGTTGTTTGCACCAAATTCCTCACATTCAAAGCCAAGAGATGATAAAACCTCAAGGTTTTCAAGAGCAAGCCTTAATTTAACTGGGTCAAAATTTGCAGTAACAGGAATCATAAGAAGCTGGGATTGGGTGTTCCTTTGGCGATATTCACTCACCAAATCTTCAAAATAGAGCCTTTCGTGAGCTGCGTGCTGGTCGATAATAATCATTTCTTCATCTTTTTGAACTATTATATATGTGTTGAAAACCTGACCCACAACGGCAAAATCTATGTTTGCTTTAAAAGAAGGAGCTTTTTTCTGAACTATCGTTTCAGCCTTTATTTCAGCTTGGGGTTTCTCTTCTTTAATAACATCTTCTTTTAAGTTTTCATTTTTAAATAAGGTGTCGTCAACTTTTATTCCCTCATCATGTGGGATTTCGGGCGGCTCCTGCCTGAAATTTAATAGCTCGCACTTTGAAAAGAAAATGTTTCTATCTATATGGCTTTTTATATCTGCCGATGTTTCCTTCGCTTTTTCCATTAAGGGCGAAACGGGAACTTCTTTTAAATCAGTTTTTTCTTCTTTGGGGCTTATATCTGCAAGATTTTGTGTGTAGGTATCTTTTAAAAGATTAATATCAAGCTGAACTCCGCCCGATTTTTCTTTGGAAATTTCTTTCCTTACCTTCATTATTTCTTCGTGTTCTCTTTTTTTTGAAATATCTATTTCGGGAACATATTTTTTAGAAGAGAGTGCATTTTTTACTGCCCAAAAAACTGCATTATATATTTTTTTATCGTCCGAAAAACGAACCTCGGTTTTTGTGGGGTGAACATTTACATCTACAAAATTTCCCGAAAGGGTTATATATATAACTGCAACAGGGAATCTGCCTACCATCATAACATTCTGATAAGCCTCGGATAGTGCTGCCGAAATTATTTTGCTGCGGATATATCTGCCGTTTATAAAAAATACTTGCTGGCGGCGGTCTTTTCTGGCAAGAGCATTTGTACCTACGCACCCTGTTACCTTTATGAACCCATCTTCAAATTCAAGTTCGTTTAAATGAGATAAATAATCTCTTCCAAAAACAGCCCTCACCGCAGTTAAAACCTTTCCGTCGCCTTGTGATGTGAGGCTCACTTTTCCATTAACAATAAGCTTAAACGAAACCTCGGGATGACTTAAAATAAGCTTATTTACTGCATCTGTAACATAACTTGTTTCTGTGGCATCGTTTTTTAAAAATTTCATTCTGGCGGGGGTGTTAAAAAATAAATCCCTCACAATTATTGTTGTGCCATCGGGGCAGCCTGCATCATCTTCTTCTATAATTTCGCCGCCCTCTAAAAATAGTGAATGGCCAAATTCATTTTCTTTTGTTTTGGTAAAAACATCTACCCTTGAAACTGCAGCAATGCTGGCAAGAGCCTCACCTCTAAACCCAAGAGTATAGATAGCATTTAAATCTTCTTCGGTTTTTATTTTGCTTGTTGCATGGCGTTTAAAGGCTGTTGCAACCTCGCCCGGTGCTATTCCGCAGCCGTCATCAGTTATGCGGATATATGCCATTCCGCCTTTTTTTATTTCAATGGTAACATTTTTTGCCCCTGCATCAACGCTGTTTTCCGCAAGCTCTTTAACCACAGATGCAGGCCGTTCAACGACCTCTCCTGCGGCTATCATATTGGCTATTGATTGCGGAAGAACATTTATTTTCATACTAAACAAGTCCTTTTTATTTCACCTTTTGGTTTAACTTATATAACTCATTAAGTGCTTCTATTGGAGTTAGTGTTGTTACATCAAGATTTTTAATATATTCTGTAATTTCGTTTGATGTGGTGCTTTGGGGGTATTCTGTGTGTGATGGAACAGATATCTTTTCTTTCTTTTCGCCTCCGCCATCTAAGCTCAAAAGAATTTCTTTTGCACGGCTTATAACCTCTTCGGGCACACCTGCAAGCTTGGCAACCTCAATACCGAAGCTATCGTCAGTTCCGCCTCTTACAATTTTTCTTAAAAATGTTATATCGTCGCCGCGTTTTTTAACTGCAACAGAATAATTCTTAATTCCGTCTTTTGTTTCTTCAAGGTCTGTCAGCTCGTGATAGTGAGTTGCAAAAAGAGTTTTTGCACCTATCTTTTCTTTGTCGGAAATATATTCTGCCACCGACCATGCTATTGAAAGGCCGTCGTAGGTTGATGTGCCTCTGCCGATTTCATCTAAAATAACAAGGCTTTTTGAGGTGGCATTTTTAAGGATATGGCTAACCTCGTTCATTTCAACCATAAATGTGCTCTGGCCCGATGCCAAATCGTCGGAAGCACCAACTCTTGTAAAGATTGCATCTACAATACCAACTTCGCAATAGGAAGCTGGAACAAAAGAGCCAATCTGTGCCATAAGCACAATTATAGCGGTCTGACGCATATATGTTGATTTACCCGCCATATTTGGCCCTGTTATTATTGAAAAACGGCTATCGTCGGTGTTTAAATAGGTGTCGTTGGGAACAAAGATGCTG
This sequence comes from Clostridia bacterium, assembly GCA_017629325.1. GTDB lineage: Bacteria > Bacillota > Clostridia > UMGS1810 > UMGS1810 > RGIG1828. The sequence goes on from JAGBXL010000192.1 coordinate 4,393, forward strand.
TCTTTTAAGCTATTTTCAACTATGGGGTGTCTGCCATCTTTTATATTTATAACATTTCCTGAATTAACTAGTGGTTTAACATAGGAATTAGCCCTAGCAACATTTGCCAGAGAACAAAGACAATCGGCAACCGATATAAGCTTTGCACTTTTTTGAAGAGCTTCAAGATTTTTGAGAATTTCGCCCTTAACAGATAAAAAGTTTTCGTATTCCAGGGTGTTTATTCTTTCACGGGCACTTAAAACCGTGTTTTCCAAATCTTTTAATTCTTTGGTTATATATCTTTCGCCATTAACTAAGGTTTGCTTGCGGATATAATAATCAGGCACTTTATCCACATTGGAATTAGACACCTCAATATAATAACCAAAAACCTTGTTGTATTTTATTTTAAGATTTTTAATGCCTGTTTTTTCTCTTTCTTCTGCTTCTATTTTTGCCATGTAAAGAGTGCTGTTACTTAATATATCTTTTATTCTGTCAAGCTCTTTATCAAAGCCTGTCTTTATCATACCGCCCTCTTTAACTGTTACGGGGGCTTCTTCATCTATGGCACACTCAATAAGAAGATATAATTCACCCATGTTGTCTATGCCGTTGTAGATTTCCTTTAATAAAACAGATTTCATATCTCCAAGGCTACTTCGGATTTGAGGAAATTTATCTATACTCTGCTTAAGTGATAAAAAGTCGCGTGCATTACAAGAGCCATACACCACTCTTGAAATTATTCTTTCTATATCGTAAACCTTTTTAAGAGCCTGGGTTAAATCTTCTCTTGCGTCGGGAGAATTGAAAAGCTCCTCAACCGCATCTAATCTCATTGCAATTTTCTTTTCTTCAACAAGAGGGCGGTCGAGCCACGATTTTAATCTTCTTGCACCCATTGCGGTTTTGGTTTTATCAAGTACTCCTAAAAGAGAGCCTCTTTTTGCCTTTTCACGCATGGTTTCGGTTATTTCAAGATTTCTTCTTGAGCTTATATCCAAACTTAAAAAGCTTGAGTTTTCATATATTTTTAAATCGTTTAAGTGAGAAAGATCTCTTTTTTGTGTGTCTGAAAGATACATAAAAAGTGCACCAACCGAGCGTATAATATGCTCTTTGTCGGTTATACCCAAGTTATCAAGTGTTTTTCCTTTAAACTGATTTTTTATTGCCTCAACAGATAACTCGTAGTCGTAATATCTATCCTCAATAACGCTGTTGAAAAAGTCGCAGCGTTTTTTGATTTCCATAATATCTTTGCAAATATTTTTGCCGCTTTGATTTAAAATAAGCTCAGAGGGTTTGAAAACTGAAATGGCATAAGCCAGAGTATTTTCAATGCAATCGTATTTACCATCTAAAACATATACCTCACCTGTTGATATATCGGCAAAGGTAACTGCATAGTAGTGGTCGTGGTAATAAACAGAGGCAAGAAAGTTGTTGTCTGCCTCAGGAGTGGGCAAATCGATATTTGCAGTTCCGGGGGTTACAACCCTTATAACATCTCTTTTAACAATTCCCTTTGCTTCTTTTGGGTCTTCCACCTGCTCGCATATTGCAACCTTTTTTCCATTTTTAATAAGCTTGGCAATATACCCTTGGGCGCTGTGATAAGGAACACCGCACATTGGTGCTCTTTCCTCCAAACCGCAGTCTTTACCCGTAAGAGTTATTTCAAGAATTTCCGATGCAATGCGTGCATCTTCAAAAAACATCTCATAAAAATCGCCCAGACGGAAAAAGAGTATAGAATCGCTGTATTCTTCTTTTATTTGCAGATATTGCTGCATCATTGGTGTGAGACCTTGTTTTTTCATTGGTTCTTTTCCTTTTTACATATTCAAATCAAAACCGCTTGCGGTTTTGCACCATACCTATTCCCTATTCACTATTACTTATTCCCTTAATTAGTGGCAACCGCCGCAGCTAGAACAATTACCGCTGCAACCGCCTTCGTCGCCGCCTTTAACAAAGTAGCCTATTATGCTGTTAACCTGATTTATCATATTTGAGAAAGCTGAATTTGCATCAAGATATGCTTTAATGTTTTCATTTTCACAAAGCTTTTCAAATTCACTTTGCATTTGGTTTCTTATTTCTTCAAATTCTTCTTTTGATATATCGGGAGAAGAAGCTTTATTTGTAAGCTCATCTCTTTTGGTGGCATATTCCATCATAAGCTTTTGAGCCTCGGGGTCGGCAAGCTGTCTTTCCTCTGCTATTTTAAGCATTTCAAATTCGCCGCTTTCGGCTATCATCATTCCAAGTTCTTTTGCTTTTTGAAGTATTTCTTCCATTTTTATTTTCCTTTCAAAATTATTTAATTATTTCACCCATTAAAGACCATGTTTTTGCCTCGGTTATTTTAACATCGGCAAAGCTGCCCTTCATATCTTTATCGCATTTAAAATTAACAACCTTTCCGCCTTCAGTTCGCCCTGTCATAAAGCTTTGGTCGGTTTTGCTCATTCCCTCAACCAAAACTTTCATAACCTTTCCTTCTAGCACTTTATTCTTTTCATAGGAAATCTTATCCTGAACATCTAACAGGCGGTCGAAATTTTCTTTCTTTTCTTCCATAGGTATTGGGTCTTCCATAACTGCGGCAGGTGTGCCGCCCCTTTTGGAATAGATAAAGGAGAAGATTGTGTCATACCTTACCTTTTCCAAAACATCTATGGTGTGCTCAAAATCTTCTTTTGTTTCACCCGGAAAGCCCACTATAATATCGGTGGTGAGGGTGATATCGGGCATTTTTTTCTTTACTTTTTCTATTTTTTCAAGGTATTCTTCTTTGGTATATACCCTGTTCATAAGCTTTAAAATGCGGTTGCTTCCTGCCTGAAAAGGAAGGTGAAGCTGCTTGCATATTTTTTTGTTTGCAGCCATTGTGTCTATAAGCTTATCGCTTATATCTTTTGGATGGCTTGTCATAAAACGGATTCGTTCTATCCCATCTATTTTGCACACCTCGTTTAAAAGGTCGGCAAAATCTATTTTTTCATCTAAATCTTTTCCGTAGGAATTAACATTTTGACCCAAGAGGGTTATTTCCTTGTAGCCCTCATTTGCTAAGTTTTTAACCTCGTTTATGATAGAGGCTTTATCGCGGCTTCGCTCTCTGCCTCTTACATAGGGCACTATACAATATGAGCAAAAATTGTTGCAGCCATACATAACCGACACCCAGGCACTTGGTCCCTCCTGCCTTTTAACAGGAAAATCCTCGGCAATATGCCCCTCGGTATCTAAAAGGTCTATTACCCTTGAGCCCGATTTTATAACCCTTAATAAAAGCTCGGGGAAGCTATATAGCGAATGTGTGCCAAACACCAAATCAACGTGCCTATATTTAGACTTTATTCTTTTGGAAACTTCCTCCTGCTGCATCATACAGCCGCACACGCCGATTATAAGGTCGGGCTTTTTTAATTTTAAATGCTTTAATGCACCCAGATTCCCGTAAACCTTTAGCTCTGCATTTTCTCTTACGGCACAGGTGTTAAAAATTATTATGTCGGCTTCGTCTTTGTTTTCGGTTTTTTTAAATCCCATTTCACAAAGCATTCCCATAATGATTTCCGAATCGCTCACATTCTGCTGGCAACCATAGGTTTCAATAAATGCTTTTTTATTTTTCCTATCTGAAAGTAAATGCTTTATTTCTAAAATTTTATCCTTTTGTTTTTCTACCTCTTGGCTGGATAAAACAACACTATCTCTTTTGCTCATTAATATAAAATCCTTTCGGGCATATCTATTCTTTTATACCATATATATCATACCACATTTTAAAGACAATGTAAAGAAAAAATCGTATCTTGACGCTTAGTTAAACTTTAAGTATAATGGTATTAAAGCGAGGAAGAAAGGAATTCAGTTTTATGGAATGGATAATATTTAAAATATTTACAACAAGCGAAGGCATTGAAGAAGTTATTAGTATGCTGTATGAAATGGGAATAACAGGCATTGAAATAGAAGACGAGCAGGAATTTAAAGATTTTCTTGAAGAAAACAAAAAATACTGGGACTATGTTGACGACGATTTATTAAAAGAAAAGAGCGGCGAAACAAAAGTTAAAATATACATAGAAAATAAGCCTGATGCAAAAAATATAATGGCAAAAATTATTTCAAAGCTCGATGACTTAAAAAAACTTGATACAAATAATCTTTGGGGCAGGCTTGAAACCGAAACAGAAGGAATAAATGAGGAAGACTGGGCAAACAATTGGAAGGAATTTTTTAAGCCCACAAAAATAGGCAAAAAGGTTCTTATTCAGCCCCAGTGGGAAAAATTTGAGGGCAAAACAGACCGCACCGTGTTTACCGTAAACCCCGGAATGACCTTTGGCACAGGCACTCACCACACAACCAAAATGTGCATTGAAGAACTGGAAAATGCAGTGGATAGCGACAAACTCATTTTAGATGTGGGCTGCGGAAGCGGAATACTCTCTATAATATCGCTTCTTTTAGGTGCCAAAGAAGCTTATGCTCTTGATATTGACCCCGCCTGCGAGCATGTTGCCTATGAAAATGCAACCCTCAACAGTGTTGATAAATCAAAGTATCACGTTTATTCAGGCGATATTTTAACCGATGCCGAGCTTTTTGAAAAACTAGCTAAAAGAAAATATGATGTAATAGTTGCAAATATTGTTGCAGATGTTATTATTGCCCTTTTGCCCACAGTAAAAAAGCTTATTAAAGAAAATGGCGTGTTTATATGCTCGGGCATAATCGAAGAAAGAATACCCGATGTCGAAAAGGCTTTTAGGGAAAATGGTCTCGAAATTTCCGCCATTAAAAGAAGCGGCGAATGGGCAGCCATAAGGTGCAATTTTTAATGAATTTTGCCGAAAAAAAGGTCTTTGTTTGGCTTATTTTACAAAAATCTCTTGACTAAAGTGCTTTTATGTTGATATAATAAGCTATTGAGAGGTGTAGTTAATGCACAGATTTTTTACAGACCGTAATTCCATTTGCGGCGACACAGTAAAAATAAGCGGCGATGATGCACATCATATATCAAAGGTTTTACGGCTTAAAGAAGATGATGAGATTATTATTTGCGATAAAGAAGGCACAGATTATCACTGCTCAATAAAGCTTATATCTAAAGATGAAATTGAAGCGTGGATTCTTAAAAAAGAAATATCATCATCGGAGCCACCCATAAGGATAACTCTTTATCAGGGTGTGCCAAAGGGTGATAAGCTTGAAAGTGTTATTCAAAAATGCGTTGAGCTTGGTGCTTTTAAAATTGTTCCCGTTGCAATGAAACGCTCGGTTGCAGTTATTAAAGATAAAGAAAAA
>JAGBXL010000024.1 GCA_017629325.1 Clostridia bacterium
TATCATATTGACAAAATGGTCTTCATATTCTGTGTGTAAAAATTTAATCCTATAAATACCTGCTCCCATTGCATTATCAATAGCTTCTATAAAATCTTTGTTATCTTCAAACCCTTCGCCATAACCCCAGTAAAAAGTACCTAAATCGGTAATTCCTTTATCATAAACTTCATTGATGGCATCTACAAGAGTATCGGTATTTTCAGTAAGTAAATCACCAGTATTACCAATGAAGTATTCACTATTATCAACCTTCGTTTTATATTCATCAGTAAAATCATTTGTGGAAAGTCCTTTGCCATCTTCGGCATCAACCTTTGAATTTATTACTTCCTTAATGATGTTTACCTGATTTATATATGAATCCTTATCCACCTTTTTCCCTAAAAGTGTCATAATAGTTGTGGCAAAATTACGGTCATTGCCAAGAGCTTTTGCTAATTCCTCTAGAGTATCTAAAGTTTCGGGAGCAGAATTAACAATTCCTGCTAAGGCTTGGGCAACAGCTTTTCCGCTTTGTGATTTTATGCTTTCGGGGTCGTAGCTTTCTTCACCTTTGTTTTCTTCAATCAAAGCACCAAGAGACGATATATCGTTGTTTACATTTGTAAATTCCTCTTCTATATTTTGCTTTGTTTCATTAAAATTCGAATCCAAATTCTGAAGCTTTTCTTTTTCCTCATCTGTGTAGTCATTGGAAGAAAGCCCTTTTCCCTCGATTTTATCAACCTTTGAAGACTCAATAGATGTGATATCAAGCTCCAGAGATTTAATTTGGGTTATAAGCTGGGTTATAAGATTCGGCTCACTTCCAACTATTTTTGCACTGAAATCATTGGTATCAATACTGTCCGATATAATGAGCCTGCCTTCTTTTGAATACCATATCTTATTTTTTTCTTCTGCGTCATAGGCAGCAAGCTGATATAAAACACAGCCGCTTTCGCTTGTTATCTGTGCACTTGGATACCATAAAACAGTTGTTTCATTTGTTTCGTCATTATATGTTTTGACAAGATATTCTCCCTCAGGCAAAACTGAAACTTCGCCGTTTATACTGCTTATTAAAACAAGGGCATATTCTGTTAAATCTTTATCTATAATGAATCTTACAGAGTCGCAATTATGACTAAACTGTGAAATCTGTGGTGATGATGTTCCGATTCCGCTTTTAGCATTTATAATGCATATATTTTCGCTCATATATTTATCACCTCGTTTTCTTTTAATATCACCTTAACGTTTGCAGGGTATCTTTTCTGCAAGAGTGAAAACCCGTTTAATATTGTTTCAAGTATGCATTTTCCTTTATCACTATCCCCGCCTGCAGATGAGAATTTAACATGACACCAGCCTCCTCCGTAGGAATGGCGAAAATTTTTAAGATTTAGTTTTCTTAAGCTTTCAAGCATGGTGTAAACAAGCATAGAAACTGCGCAGCAGCATAAATCCATTCCATTTATTCTGCCTGCATTACAGTGGCCGAAAACGCAAAGTTCATAAAACTCTTTATCTTTTTCATACACTATCTCTGTCATATTCCCCTCACTCTCCTTGCTTCTTTTAAAATGGTGCTTCCTGGTAGTGTTTCTTTATAAGCCTTTAAAAGATAGTTGTCATCACCATCGCCTTCCTGGCTGATGGCAGGATTGGGAATGCTATTTTCAAGAGATTCTTTTATTTGCATATTAGAACGTATTTTCTCCAAAATATGTTCCTTACCCTCAAAATTCATCATTTCAAGGCACATAACCGCCTGATATGCCATATCAGGATTGAAAAATCCAAGGTTATAAAGCTCTTTTGCCAGCTCGTTTTGGGCAGTAACCGAAAAAGGATTACTTTTCTGGCTTGAAACCGATATATCAAAAATTGGTTTTTTAACATAGCTTAATCCTAAAGAATCCATACTCTGTGTGGTTCCCTTTATGTCCTCGTTGGTGAAATATTCAAATTCTTCGCTTATGCCACTTCCGCATATACGAAAACATCTTGGCTCGTTATAAAACTGTCTTAGAAGCTCTATAATAAAATAATTTACATGCCTGAAGGCTCTGTATGAGGTTTTTATCATATCTCTTGAAAGCTTGCTTCCGGCTTCCTGAAGTGCTGCAATAGCACTTGCCGCAGTAACACCTTTTGCTATGCCTCCGTAGGATACGTCTCTTGTGCCCGATGTTTCTTTTAATTCATCAATTTTTTGATTTAAAAGGTTCATCACACTGCCGTCTAATTGAGAGACATTTATTTCTTTAATATTTCTGTCGTCAAGCGGCCCTGTTGTGTGAACAAATTCCTTTGACCAATCGGCAAATTCTTCTTCGTTTATACCCGAATTATCGGATATAAAAAATCTTCTTCTGCCTGACTGAAGAGCATTTTTTAAAATTATCTGATTTAGTTTGTCAATATACATCTGCACATCTTTCATTATGTCTATATATCCAAAACCGCAGGGTGTTCCCTCATCGGCAAAAAGAACATCAAAAACAAACGGGTATTTTCCGTGGTCATAAAAACCTTTGTAGCAAAGCTGGGGGTCGTTTTCGGAACTATATAGCACATCATCACCCACAAATTTGCAATAGTGAACAATCTCTCTGCCATCTACATTCTTTTTGTAATACCAGTCAACAACCGCACTTTTGCTTTTGGTATCAACATTATCGTCGTAAATATAAGAGGCAACATCTATTCCCCCTGATGTGAGCTTGCCATTTAAAAAAGGATATCGACTTATTAAAACATCGTTTTCCACGAGTTCCACCGTGAAAACGTTTCTACTTTCCTGAATATCTTTTATTCCGCTTTCCCAGAACATATTTAAAATATCAAGCTGACGGATATCTATATCACCAAGTCCATTTTCTTTTAAGTTGTTCCAGAATATGCCGTAGCAGGCAGTTCCCGTTTTTAATTTATACCACCATGCATCTGAATAAACCTGCTCGAAATCGTTATATTCCAGGAGAACCGGAATAATTTTAGATAAAAGCTCCGCCGATTTTTTATCATTTTTTTCTCTTGGAAGTATGCAAGGCTCCGGAATACTATCCATTGCATCGGCGTGTTTATTGGCAATACAGTTAAAAAGCCATGCCGATGCAGGCTCGGGATCTGTGTTGTTTGTCTTTTTTAAAAGCCCCCAGTGCTGCATTTTCCACCATCTGTCATTTTCAATTATCCTTTTTTCAAGATTAGCCTTACAGCTTTTATAGTCATTTAAAATTTTTGTTGCGTCCCGCACTTCGTTTGTACCTATTTTCAGACGAGCATCTTCTGAAAAACCGGTGTTGTTTGAATTATCTTTATTCATAATTGTTCCTTTCTTCCCGCGCTCTAATAATATTGTACCTTAAATTTTTAAATTTTTCCGAAGCATTTCAAACAAAAACGAAACACCTTTAACCCTAGCTGCCACCAGCTGTTGAGGCAGCTAACAGCAGAAAAAAATGACGAAACCCCCTATTTTTTTCTTGACAATACCTATAACCTATGATAGAATACATAAATGTAGGAAATATGGCCGAGTAGTTCAGCTGGTTAGAATGCCAGCCTGTCACGCTGGAGGTCGAGGGTTCGAGCCCCTTCTCGGTCGGAAAACAAAAAAACACTTACCGTTAGGTAGGTGTTTTTTATTTTTCGCTTTAAATCGAGGGGCTCGAACACCGTGGGGGTTTTTGCGTTAAGAAAACGATTGATAATCGTTTTTAGCAAAAAGGGCGATGACCGGTACCGAAGCCGTAGGCTTGGGTGGTCGAGCAATTAAGACGCGTAGCGGCTGTGCCCCTTCTCGGTCGGAAAATAAAAAACACTTACCGTTAGGTAGGTGTTTTTTGTTTGTGTCCGCAGGACACAACATCATTTTGCAACTTTGTTGCAAACACTGTTTCAGCCAAAGCCTGGACATCATTCCGCTTTAGCAAACACAAAACGATGATATGATGCTTCACATTAGTCTTGTTACTTCTTTGCTTCAAATATTATATAGCAAATTAAAAGGGGGTGTAAAAAAATTCAATTGAATTTTTTTACACCCCCTTTGGAGATAGGAAAAATGATTTAGAATGGACAAAGTGAACCCCAAGTAAGATAAATTCTTACTTGGGGTGATAACCCGAAGCTGTACAAAGGTACTGCGAGTGGTGAACTTTGTTCATAGCAAAAGGCATAAAA
>JAGBXL010000193.1 GCA_017629325.1 Clostridia bacterium
CGATGAGTGGATACATCAAAGAATTTTATCTATAAGAGTGCGTAATGCTTTGACTGATGAATGGGACAAGCACGGAGTGCAAAAGGGTATAGAATATGCTATTCTTACAGATGAGATTACAAAAGCTTGGTCGGGAATGACAACGAGGAAATACAAGAATTTAAAAGGTTTGACTAAAGAAAATTTGAGAGATAATATGAGCGACCTTGAACTTGTTCTCAATATGCTTGCAGAAGCAACAACTACTGAATTATCAAAAACTACCAATCCGCAAACATTTAAAGATAATATTGAAATAGCGAAACAAGGCGGTAATGTAGCAGGGAACGCAAGAAAAGAAATCGAAGAAAAATCAGGGAGACCTGTTATTACATCAAAAAATGCAACAGAACTAAATCAGGTAGTAGTTGATTTGATTGAAGGCATTGCAGATGATGAAGAATAAGTCTCAAAATATAATATGATAGTTTGCTGATTTTACAATAATTTAAAAGAAAGGTGTTCTTAAATGAAAAACCTACTCATTATCGACGGAAACAGTATAGTTAACAGAGCTTTTTACGGAATAAAGCTTTTAACAAACAAATTCGGGCTTTTTACAAATGGTATATATGGCTTTTTAAAAATAATGTTTAAGCATATAGACGAATTAAACCCCGAATATATTTGTGTTGCCTTTGATTTAAAGGCACCCACCTTCCGTCATAAAATGTATGGCGAATATAAAGCCCAAAGAAAAGGTATGCCCGAGGAATTGAGGGTGCAGATGCCTGTTTTAAAAGAAGTACTTCAGGCAATGAACATTGCAATCTTAGAGAAAGAGGGCTTTGAGGCAGACGATATAATAGGCACAGTAAGCCGCATTTGCGATGAAGAAAAAATAAAGTGCCACATTTTAACAGGCGATAAAGACGATTTGCAGCTTGCCTCCGACAACACCGATATCCTCTTAACCATAACCCGTATGGGCAACACCACCGTAACAGTTTACGATGAAAAAGAGGTTTTAAATGCCTTTGGCGTTACACCAAAAGAATTTATAGATGTTAAGGGCTTAATGGGCGATACCTCGGATAATGTTCCAGGGGTAAAGGGCATAGGCGAAAAAACTGCTTTTTCCTATATACAAAAATTTAAGTCTATTGAAAACCTATATGAAAACTTAGATGATGAAATTGTTAAAAAAGCTGCCAGACAAAAGCTTGAAGACGGCAGAGAGATGGCAATTTTAAGTAAAAAGCTCTGCACTATCGACCGCTTTGTGCCAATAGATGAAAAAATAGACGATTTCAAAAGAAAAGAATATAATATCCCCCGTTTAACCGAGCTTTTTATAAACCTTGAGTTTAACGCATTTTTAAAAGAGCTTCAGGCATCTGTAGGCGGCGAAAGCAAAAAAGCTAATTGCGAAATTGAAATTTTAAAAGATGAAGCAGCTCTTATCACTTCACTTTCTTTAATAAAAGAAGAATTTGTTTATAAGATTTATAAAGTAAACAGAGAGCTTGGTGCCATTGGCTTTATGGCAGAGCAAAAGGTTTATTTTGCCAAAAATGAAATTATAGGCAAGGAAACGCTTAAAATATTAAAGAATATTTTTGAAAATGAAAATATAATTAAAATATCTAACTTTATAAAAGAAGATATGCTTCTTTTAGACAGTATGGGAATTGAACTTTCCAATTCATATTTTGATGTTGGTATTGCAGGCTATGTTATATCCCCCTCAAAATCTTCTTATACCACAGCAAGCCTGGCTCTCGACTTTTTATCCGATGCAATCCCCGACGAAAAAGAAATCTTTGGCAGCGGCAGGGACAAAAAAGATATTTTATCTGCCGATATAAAGGCGGTTTCTGATTTTGTATCAGGTGAAATATGCTCCATAGCTAAGCTTAAAGCCTATGAAGAAGAAAAAATTGAAGCCGACGGACAAGGAATGCTTTTAGATGCAATAGAAATGCCCCTTGTAAAAGTTCTTGCCGATATGGAAAAAGAGGGCTTTAAAATAGATAAAGAAAGCCTTAAGGAATTTACCGAGGGATTAAGCCTTAAAATAGCAGAATTTGAAAAAGAAATATACAATCTTGCAGGCGAGGAATTTAATATAAATTCAACAAAACAGCTGGGAGTTATACTCTTTGAAAAGCTTGGCTTAAAAATAATCAAAAAAACCAAAACAGGCTATTCAACCGATGCAGCAGTTCTCGAAAAGCTTATGGGAGCCCACCCAATAATAGAAAAAATAATTGAATACCGTCATTTAGCAAAGCTTAAATCCACCTATGGCGACGGACTTTTAGCTGTTATAAACGAGGAAACAGGTAAAATTCATTCAAGCTTTAACCAAACCGTAACCACAACGGGCAGAATAAGCTCCACCGAGCCAAATCTTCAAAATATTCCAATGAGAAGGCAAGAGGGCAGAGAAATAAGAAAAATGTTTGTGCCCTCAAACTCCGATAATATTCTTATAGATGCCGACTATTCACAAATAGAATGAAGAATTCTTGCCCATATA
>JAGBXL010000003.1 GCA_017629325.1 Clostridia bacterium
AGCAATAGCTGCAGACCCAAAAGCTGTACGCGACTATAAGAGTGGAAAAGAAAAAGCTATTATGTCTATATTTGGTAAATGTATGAAAGAATTAAAAGGTAATTGCTATCCTCAAACAATTCGTCAAATCCTTGTTGACCTTTTAAAAGATTAAATTTAAAAATTACCACCCGATTTTTTTGTCGGGTGGTATATATTTAGTAAAATTAAATATAATAATTATGTAAGTTTTCTTGACAAAAGTATGAGATAGGTAGTATAATATAAATATAGATATTCCCTCTTAGCTCAGTCGGTAGAGCGCATGACTGTTAATCATGATGTCGTTGGTTCAAGTCCAACAGGGGGAGTCAAAACAAAAATCCTGTCGAAAGATAGGATTTTTTGTTTTGTATTATTCATTTTTCATCATTCAATATTCATCATTCATTTTTTGCGACAGGATTTTTTAATGAATAATGAATGATTAAGTCGCCTTCGGCTGATGAATAATTAATAATTAGGGTAGCTTTGCTTTTGCAAAGCTTTTATTATATAAGAATTATTAATATGTAATTGGCATCTAAACCGTTCGACTCTTCCATGAAAAAAGCGTACTGAATTTCAGTACGCCTTTTTCATTGCTCTATTTATTTTTCAAATATCCTATTATCATATCTGCAACCATGTTGCATCTGTATTTGGCGGAATCCTCATTGCTTAAATCAACATCAACGAGCTTTGGCATTGTGTACTTATTTGAAAAGTAGGAGAAAACAAACATATTTATGGCAAAAACCATTTCATTTATATCAATGTCCTTTCTGAAAATACCATCATCAATTCCTTTTTTAATAAGCTTTTGTAATGCTACAACAGATTTACTTTTAATGGGGATAATTCCTGCAGAGTCTATATATTTTGCTTGGTTTAAATTTTCGTGCATTACCAGAGAGACAAAGTTTGGATTTTTAATTAAAAATTCAAAGGTACTGAATATTTTTTGCCTGAGAACCTCATCAGCAGGAAGATGAATATTCTGGCTGGTTTCCATATCAACAAGTCTGCTGTATACTCTGTTCAAAACGGTTTTGTAAATAATTTCCTTACTATCAAAAAGAACATAAATCAATCGCTTGTTTACGCCTGATAACTTAGCTATTTCGTCAACTCTGGTGCCTGCTAAACCTTTTTCGGCAAAAATATCTTCCGCAGCTAAGAGTATTTTTTCTTTAATTAATTCGGGGTTATTCATTGTTATTACCTGCCTGTGCTATTATACACAAAGTATATCACAAAATGTATAAGAATGCAAGAAGCATATAGTGAAAAAACGCATAGTACCCCTATTGACAAAAAACAGATTTTGTGATAAAATCATGGTGTAACTAATTAGTTCGCAAAGCTAATTATTATTTATATAATAACTTTTTTGGTGTTTTTGCCAATTAAAAATATTAAAAGGAGACGATTTAAATGCAAACAAAAAAAGTAGAAAAACTTCCGGTTAAAATTTTTGAAACAAGGGAAGAAATGGGATGCGATGCAGCAATCTGTGCAGCAGAGATTATCAATGCGGCAATCAGCAAAAATGGAGTGGCAAACGTAGTTTTTGCAGCGGCTCCTTCTCAGGATGATTTACTCCTTAACCTTTTAAAACAGGATATCGACTGGAGTAAGGTTAGAGCATTTCATCAGGACGAATACATAGGCATAGATGATAAAGAGCCAGCAGGCTTTGGTAATTTTTTAAACCGTGCAATTTTTGACAAAGTTAATTTTATGGAAAAACATTATCTTCTTTGTGAAGCTGATAAGGCAGAAGAAAAATGTGATGAATATTCAAAACTTCTAACAGAGTATCCTATCGACTTAATCTTTTTAGGAATCGGCGAGAACGGACACCTGGCATTTAATGATCCTGCTGTTGCAGACTTTGAAGATCCTAAAATGATTAAAGTGGTTGAACTGGACGATGTATGTCGTCAGCAGCAGGTTAATGACGGATGCTTTAAAACTCTTAACGATGTTCCAAAACAAGCAATGTCTCTTACTATGTCATTTATAATGTCAGTTCCTCACGCAATTTGTGTTGTTCCTACCATTCGTAAGGCTAACGCTGTGTATAATGCACTTTTAGGACCTGTTACAACAGCTTGTCCTGCAAGTATTTTAAGAAACCACGATGATGCAGTACTTTATCTTGATAAGGACAGTGCTTCAAAAATAATCTAATGCGAGAGGTAAATAATATGGAAATGTTCAAAATGACTGCTGACGAAATTTGTGAGCTTGATCCTGAGCTTGCAATAATACCTGTCGGTTCTATTGAACAACATGGGCCTCATCTTCCAATAATGACCGACTGGGCTATTGCAACAGAAACCGGTAAGCGTGTAGCAGAAAAAATGGGAGCATTTTTGCTTCCTGCACTTCCCGTTTCAACTTGTCGTGAGCATATGGGTAAAAAGGGGAGTGTCTGGATGGAACCGACAACCTTTTATCAAATGATGCACGATATTATAATGAGCCTTAAAACGCAGGGCTTTAAAAAGGTTGGAATTATAACAACTCATGGCGGAATTTTTATCACAACACCGCTTATAAGAGATTTAAATGCTAAGTTTCAACCGGAACTGCAGGTTGCAATTGTATCAATAGATAATGTTACGGTAAAAGGTGTATTTGAAACACAAGGTCTTCATGCCGACGAATCAGAAACCTCGCAAATGCTTGCTATTGCACCCGAAACAGTACATATGGATAGGGCGGTAGATTTTGTTCCCGATGTGCCAAGGCACTATTTAAACTATGGAAGCATTTTCCGTGCTACTCCAACAGGAGTCTGGGGAGAGCCAACAAAGGCTACTGCCCAAAAAGGCGAGCGTTATCTTGAAGAATATGCAACTAAGGCAGCAGATGAACTCACCAGAGCATTTAATTATATGTCTGGCAAGGAAAAGTTTGGTTATAGTGATTTTTAATTTAATAAGGAGAAACCGATATGAAAAAATTAAGAGTACTTATAATAGGTGCTGCCTTTTCGGCAGATTTACACTCAGACGGTTATAGCAGAATTTTAGATAAGGTTGACATTGTAGGTATTTGTGATAGAAACACAGATGCTATAAAGAGTTTAGCCCAAAGATATGGTTTTGAAGGGTTTGAAGCGTATGATGATATAGACACCGCTATTGCAAACTGCGATTGTGATCTTGTTGATATTTGTATGCCCAACTTTTTACATCACGATGTAGCAATAAAGGCAATGAATGCTGGCAGAGATATTATTTGTGAAAAACCTCTTGCCACAACAGTTGAAGATGCAAAGGATATGGTAGATACTGCTGCAAAGCTTGGAAAACATATTTATTATGCAGAGGATTGGCTTTTTGCTCCTGCATTCAGAAAGGCAATTTCGCTTATAGAAAGCGGTCAGCTTGGCAAAATGCTTTATGTTCGTGCAAGAGAGTGCCATAGCGGTTCACATAGTCCCTTTGCACAGACTATTAAATATTGCGGCGGCGGATGTATGGTGCATTTAGGTGTTCATCCTGTAACCTTTATGCTTGCAATGAAAGATAATAAATGGTCTGAGATTTCTGCAATGACTTCGGGCGGTGGAGAAAACAATATTCTTCATCATAAGATGGAAGGCGAAGACTGGTCAGGTGCATTTATGCGCTTTGATGATGGCACATATGCAACATTAGAAGCTAACTACATCACTGTTGGCGGTATGGAAGATATTTTAGATGTTTACTGTGAAAAAGGCACAATTCATGTAGATTTATCTTTTTCCGGTCCTGTAAAGGTATTTTCAATTCCCGGTCTTGACTACACCATTGAAAAAGCAGAGGTTACAACAGGTTGGTCAAATGTTGCAGTTGATGAAAAATATTCTCTTGGTTATTGCGGAGAGATTAATCATTTTGTCGACTGTGCTTTAGCAGGAAAAGATGCACAGGTGGGCTTAAGAGGTATAGATGGTTACGAAACCTTAAGGGTTATTAATTTGATTTATAAATCTGCCCATGAAGGTGTTAATATAAAAAATAAAAAATAGGGATGTGTAATCTATGAAAAAAGAAATTAAAGACATACAAATCCCCGTAACTATTGGTGGGGTTACATTTAAAAATCCGTTTTTTGTTGCGTCAGGACCAACAACAAAATCTGTAAAACAATTGGTGAAAATTGAAGAAACCGGTTGGGCGGCTGCATCTATAAAATTAAGTATAGATCCGGCTCCTTATATTAACCGTAAACCTCGCTATTCACTCTTTAAAGACAGAGATGCCCTGGCGTTTACAGCAGAAAAACGACTTACATTTGAAGAAGGTCTCAAACTCATAAGAGATGCCAAACCTCTGCTTCACGACTTAAAGCTTATGGCAAACATCACTTATGCCGGTGATGCAGGTGTTGATGGCTGGGTAAACATGGCAAAGAAATTTGAAGAGGCAGGAGCCGACATCATTGAACTCAATATGTGTTGCCCCAATATGAGTTATAATGTTGAAATGACAAGCGGCGGAAGCAGCTCGGCAAAAAAACAGACAGGTGCAAGTATGGGTCAGCAGGCAGAAGTTGCGGCTGAAATTGCAGGAGCAGTAAAAAAAGCAATATCAATTCCCTTGTTTGTAAAATTAACACCTGAGGGTGGTCAGATTGCTAAGGTAGCAAAGGCTCTTTATGAAGCAGGTGCTGATGCGGTAGGTGGAACAGGAAACCGTCTTGGTATGCCACCGATTGATATTGATGATCCCTCTAGTGCCTTTTATCATCTGCAAAAAGAAATATCAATGGGTTGCCACTGCGGTAAGTGGTTAAAACCGCTTGCACAGCGTGATACATATGAAATTCGCAAAGTTTGCGGTCAAGATGCACCTATTATGGCAGCCGGAGGAATCACCGACTGGAAAGATGCAGTTGAAATGATTTTATGCGGCGGCAATTTGCTTGGTGTTTGTGCAGAAACACTTATTTCCGGATATGATATCTGCAGACCTATGGTTGAAGGTCTTGATAAATATATGCAACAGCATGGATACACAGATTTATCTCAGATGCGTGGTCTTATAGTTCCTGAGGTTAAAACAGCCAACGATGTAACCATTTTTGCAGGATATGCAAAGATTAAAGAACCTAACCTTTCTGCACCTTGTAAGAGTGCGTGTCCACACCATGTGCCCACACAGGCTTATATACAAAAGATTGCAAAAGGTGAATATAAAGAAGCCTATGATCTTATAACAGGTAAAAATGCGCTTCAAAATATTTGTGCTTTCGTTTGTAATCATCCCTGTGAAGATGCTTGTATAAGAAGCGGATATGATTCACCGGTTAAAATACGTCAGCTAAAGAGATTTGTTCTGGAATATGGTAAGAACAAAGGCTGGACTCCTGCATGGGCAAAGGCAGAGCCTAACGGTCATAAGGTTGCAGTTGTAGGTGCAGGTCCTGCAGGCTTAGCATGTGCATCAGAGCTTAAAAAGGCAGGTTATTCGGTAACAGTATTTGAAAAGGAAGCCAAGGCAGGCGGCCTTATGAGATTTGGCATACCGGATTATGCTCTTAATAAAGATATTATCGATAAAGAAATTCAAGTGCTCGAAGAAAATGGCGTATGCTTTGAATATGGCATGGAATTAGGAAAAGACATAACATTTGAAAGCCTTAAAAATTCAGGATATGAGGCAGTCTTTTCAGCTATTGGCTGTAATAAGAAAAAACTAAGCGAAATTCCAGGTGCAGATAAAGCCGAGGATGCTTTGGAATTCTTGAAAAATATTTCAACAGGAAATATTCCCCAAGTTAAAGAAAATGTTGTGGTTGCAGGCAAGGGCTTTGCAGCTATGGATGCTGCAAGAAGTGCAAAAAAACTTGGTGCAAAACAAGTTACATTGGTCTGGACAGCTAATTATCCAAAGGGTAGCTATGACAAAGAAACTCTTTTAGAGGCTGAAAAAGAGGGCGTTGTTTTAATAGATAATGTTAATATAACAAAGCTTTCGGGCGATTTAGTTGAATTAAACCGTAACGGATCTATTTTCACTCTGCCTTGCGAACAGCTTATCGTTTCAAATGAATATGAAGCAGATACCAATGTTCTCGGAAACATTGAAACCAAAAACGGTTTTGTTAAAATAACTAGTGCACGCACCAATATTGAAGGTGTTTATGCAGGTGGAAACCTGGTGCGTTCTGCCAATGTTATTACCGCTATTGCGGCAGGTAAAAATGCAGCTGCAGTAATAGATGGCGACATTAGGGGAGAGAAAGCAACACTTGAGGGTGTTACAGCAACCAAAACAGTTAACCCTGAAATTGTTCGTCAGAGAACAGGCTATCTCAAAAAGGATAACAATGTGCTTAAACTTAACACTCCTACAAACGGTTTTGAAGTATCTGAACGTGTTATGACTGAAGAAGAGGCACAAAAGGAAGCAATGCGCTGCCTTAACTGCGGATGCGGAGAGGGCTGTCAGTTATGTAAAACTATTTGTACCGATTTTGCACCTGAGATTATAGATGCAGACAAAATGAATATCCGCAAAGAAGATTGCGTAGCTTGCGGTATGTGCTTTAACCGTTGTCCAAATGGTAATATTGAAATGGTAAACTTAGGATATACTGTATAACCGGAGGAGGATAAAATATGTATTCTGTAAATTTTGATATATCCGGTCAGGTGGCTGTTATAACAGGTGCCGGCGGAATAATATGCGGAACACTTGCAAAAGAAATGGCAAAAAAAGGTGTTAAAGTAGCTCTTTTGGATTTGTTTTTAGAAAATGCCCAAAAAATTACCGATGAAATTTTAGCATCAGGTGGAGATGCAATTGCTGTCAAAGCAGATGTTCTTGATCGTGCAAGTCTGGAGTCGGCAAGAGAAAAAGTTTTAGAAAAATATGGTAAAATAGACATCCTTGTAAATGGTGCAGGAGGAAACAAACCTCAGGCAACCATTACAAAAGATAATGATTTCTTTCATTTGGATCTTGATGCATTTAAGTGGGTTTTTGATTTAAATGTAACAGGAGCAGTACTTACAACAATGGTATTTGGAGAAGTTTTTGCAAAGCAAAAAAGCGGAAATGTCATAAATATAGCATCTATGTCTAGCTATCATCCTCTTACCAATACAGTAGCATATTGCGGTGCAAAGGCTGCAGTTGCAAACTTTACTGAATGGATGTCGACTCACTTTAATCAGAATTACAGCAATAATATAAGAGTAAATGCAATTGCACCCGGATTTTTGCTTACAAATCAAAACAGATATCTTTTGACCAATGAGGACGGTTCTGCAACAGACCGCGGTCAGCG
>JAGBXL010000194.1 GCA_017629325.1 Clostridia bacterium
GAAAAAGAGTATACTGTTAAAAAGAACTGTAAAACTAAAAAGTTTTTACAGTTCTTTTTTGATTAACAAAACTCTTTCATTAAATTTTCTTTTCGTTCAATCATTTCATCTATTCTTTTAATATATTCTGCAACTTCCTTAACATTAAACACTCTTTCAATTCTGCCATTTGAAACAAGTTTTGTTGAGCCTCCTGCACCAAGGGCAATTATGCTCTCCACCTCTTCCATGATGTATATATTATATATACATTCATGATTATTTTTGCAGTATCCCACATTCTCTAAATTACCAAGCATGTTTTTCTGGCGATACATATAATATGGCTTAAACCCAAGTTTTTTCATATATCTTTGAGCCGTATCAAGCATATTATTAACTGTGTTTGCAGCAGTCATCGAATACATATCGTATTTCATATCAAGGTATGAGCCGTGCTTAATACACATTGTGTGAATAGTTACGCTTTCGGGAGATAATTTTTCAAGCATTTTTAGAGTTTTTTTAAAATCTTCTTCGGTTTCTTCAGGGAGCCCTGCAATTATGTCGCAGTTTATATGTTCAAAGCCCATATCCCTTGCAAGCTTAAAGCTTTTCAAAAATAAATCGTTTGTGTGTTTTCTGCCAATAAGTTTTAAGGTTTCGTCTTTTGCAGTTTGCGGATTTATGCTTATTCTTGTTATGCCGTGTTCTTTTAAAACCTCAAGCTTATCTTTTGTAATTGTATCAGGTCTTCCGGCTTCAAAGGTTATTTCTTTTGCGTTTTTTAAGTCAAAGCTTTCTTTAAGGCAGCGTATTATATCATCAATTTGATTAGAGGATAGGGCAGAAGGAGTACCTCCGCCAAAATAAACAGTTTCAATGCTTCGGTTTTTAATAAAATTATTTTTGCTTACAGCCTTTATTTCTTTTTTTAAAGCCTCAACATAAGGCTCTGTAAGCTTATTTGAAAAATCTATTGACTGAGAGGTAAATGAGCAGTATAAACACCTTGTCGGGCAAAAGGGAATTCCTATGTAAAGGCTTATCCCGTCTTTTTTCATGTTGTCAATAATAGCTGCTTCGTTATTTTCAACTCTGCATGCAAGCTCTGCCTTTTTTTCATCTGTCATATAAAAGCTTTTTAAATATTCTTTTGACTCGATATCTGTTTTGCCGCTAAGCTTTAATTCTCTAATAATTTTAGATGGTCTTATTCCTGTGAGCACTCCCCATGGCAAATGAATACCCGTTATTTCTTCAAGTATATGAGCCACACTTTTTTTAATAAGGGTTTTATTATAATATGCTTCTTCAAAGGAGACCTGTGCATATTTTCCACCTAAAGAGGCATAGGCTGTGTAGATGTGCTTCTCATTAAAAAAAGAATATTCAGAAACAATATAGTCGCCGCCTTTGGTATCATCTGAAAATTCAAATTTTATTTTTGGGAAAAAAGATGCCGCAATTTCTCTTACGGCATACTCTTCGGCGTGATTTATCAGTTTTAATATCATAATATCACCATATATACGGATTGTTTTTCTTTTCGTGAAGTATTGTGCTTGCTTCATTGTGCCCGGGATACACTGTCAAATTATCGGGCAGTGTAAAAAGCTTTTCTTTTATCGAAGTTATTAAATCTTTCATGTTTCCACCCGGAAAATCGCATCTTCCCACAGATTCAAAAAATAAGGTATCACCGCTTATAACAAAATCATCAGTAAATGCACATATTCCGCCTTTTGTATGCCCCGGTGTGTGTAAAAATTTTAAACTTTCATTACCAAGACTAATACAATCGCCATTTTCAATTAAAACATCAGCTTTTGAAATAGGAGCCTTCATGCCAAAATGAACACAAAGGCTTAAATAATCATCATTAAGTGCTTCAGCTTCATGTTTTCCAATGCATATTTTTGAATTGGGAAATTCCTCTTTAACATAATCCAGAGCAATTATATGATCACAGTGTGC
>JAGBXL010000195.1 GCA_017629325.1 Clostridia bacterium
CAGGCGGTGGTGAGGTGTTGTAGGGTGCAGCGTTTACGATGCACCGTTATCGGAATGTCGGAAACCGCCATTCCCTACATTTTCCACCTCATCCGTCTTTGCTTCGCAAATCCACCTTCTCCTCAAGGGGAAGGCTCAACCAAACAATAATTTACTGTTCAATTTCACACTTGATCGAAAAGCTCCCTCTGATGAGGGAACTGTCAAGAGGCACGTGTTAACGCACTTTTTTATTATGTAGGAAATTACTACTTTTAAGTTGTAATTTCCGGAATATCAAAAAAGCGTACCTTAATCCCCTCAAGATTGAGGGGCGGTGATTGCCGGTGGCAATCGTTTACCGCCGACCGAAGCGAAGCTGAGAAAGGGGAGTTGAGGTGTTTATTAAAACGCTTTTTTATAATATAGGAAATTATAAAATCCTTCTTTTTCTCATATATTTGTATAATGAGAAAGGCAGGGTTTTATTTTGAAAAAATTAAGTTTTATTATTTGTTTTATGTTTTTTGTTTCTATTTGCAACAGTGCAGATGCACTTTCCTTAAGTGCGGTTTGTGCCCTACTCACTGAAGCATATACAGGAGACTGTGTATAGGCAACAAATGCCGAAAGACAAAGGGCTATGGCAAGCACCACTAAAATAATGACGGCAATATGCACTTTAGAAAACATAAATTCAAATGTGCCCGTAACTGTTAAAAAAGAAGCGGCGGGAATTGAGGGCTCGTCTATATATTTAACTGCGGGAGAAAAAATAACCATAAAGGAGCTACTTTGCGGAATGCTTTTAAATTCGGGCAACGATGCCGCAA
Source organism: Clostridia bacterium (assembly GCA_017629325.1). Lineage (GTDB taxonomy): Bacteria > Bacillota > Clostridia > UMGS1810 > UMGS1810 > RGIG1828. The sequence goes on from JAGBXL010000195.1 coordinate 813, forward strand.
CTGCACTTGCTCTTGAGGTTGGTGGCACGGTGGAGGGATTTTCAAAGCTTATGAATAAAACCGCCAAAAAAATAGGTGCCACCTCCTCAAATTTTAAAAACCCCAGCGGATTATATGAAGAAGAGCACTACACAACCGCACGCGACCTTGCCAAAATTTCTGCCTATGCACTTCAAAATCCCCTTATAAGATGGATAGTTTCTTCAAAGGAATTAAAAATTTCGGGCGGTGAAAAAGCTAAAGTCAGGTATTTAAAAAACCACAACAAGCTTTTGTGGCAATATGAGGGCTGCACGGGAATAAAAACAGGCTACACCAAAAAATGCGGCAGGTGTTTGGTTAGCTCGGCAGAAAAAAACGGCAGGGAGCTTATTGCCGTAACCTTAAATGCTCCTGACGATTGGAGAGACCACACAGCCCTTTTTGATTATGGCTTTTCTCTTGTGGGGGGCGGACTCATAAATTCAGGGGCAGATATTAAAAAAGAAGAAAAGCCACTCTATAAAGATGTGTTTTCTCTCTTAATGAATTTTGTGTTTACACCCTGACAAAATTTGTGTATAATATAAACTAGATTAATTTGATTTTTGTAAACAGGTGATAAAAAATGAGCACATTAAGTTATAGCTCAAAAAACGAAAAATTCTGCTTGGAACTAGGCAGAGTTAAAAGGCTTTTAGAAAAGGCGGGCAGTCCGGATGAAGATATGAGCATAATACATATAGCCGGAACAAATGGCAAGGGCTCTGTTTGTGCGTATTTAGAAGCAGGGCTTACCGATGCAAAAATAAAATGCGGCAGATTTTCTTCTCCTGAGCTTTTTTCGGTGGAAGATACTATAAGCGTTAATTGTGTTCCTATTGAAAAAAAAGACCTTTCGGCTCTTTTAAAGAAATTAGAGCCTTTATGCCTTGAAGTTAAAGAAGAAATGGGCAAAGAGCCTTCGCCCTTTGAGGTTTTATTTGTTGCCGCACTTTTGTATTTTAAAAAGAAAAAGTGCAAAAAAGTTATATTAGAATGCGGCATGGGCGGTATTGGCGATGCCACAAATGCCATTGTAGCTTCGGATATAGCTGTTTTAACAAGCATAGACCTTGACCACAGAGAGTATCTTGGAAAAAGCATAAAGGAAATAGCCATAAACAAATGCGGGATACTGCGTGAGGGAAAAATTGTTTTCTCGGCAGTTCAGAAGAAAACGGTGGAATATGCCATAATTAAAGAATGTAAAAATAAAAACTGTCAGCTTGGTTTTGTTAAAGAGCTTGAAATAGTAAATATGGATAATTTAAATGCAGTTGTAAATACCAAATTCGGCTCTTTAAGGCTTTCTCTGGCAGGAGTGCATCAGGCAAAAAATGCCGCCCTTGCACTTGAGGTTATGAAATATTTAGGGTTAAAAGAAGAAAATATTATAAAAGCACTCACTACTGCCGAAAATAAAGCAAGACTAGAAGAAATAGCAAAAGGCGTGTATTTTGACGGTGCACACAATCCGGCAGGAGTAAAAAGCCTTGTTAAAAGCATAAATATGGCAGAAATAAAGGGTAAAATCATATTTGCAGTGGGCTTTATGGCAGATAAAGACATATCGGGCTGCTTTGAGGAATTAAAAAAATTAAAAAACAAAAACTTTGAAATATACACTACTGCCGTGCACTCAAATCCCCGAAGAGAAACGGCAGAAAATCTACTTACAAAGGCAAACGAAAAAGGCTTTAAAGGGGATAGCTTTTCAAATATTTATGAAGCCGTTAAAAAAGCAAGAGAAAATGCCGATGCCGTGTTTGCTTTTGGTTCACTTTACATGTATAAGGAGCTGATGGGCGGGGGTGAAATGGCTTGAGAATAGATAAATACATTGGCAACAGCACCCATTACAGCCGAAAGGAATTAAAGGTTTTTTTCAAAAAAGGGCTTGTAAGATTAAATGGCGAGGTTGTAACGGATATAGGCAAACACATAAATGAGGAAACAGATGAGGTAAGCCTTTCGGGCGAGGTTATTAAATATTCAAAATTTACCTACCTTATGCTTAATAAACCCGCAGGCTATATAAGTGCTACCTTTGATAAAAAGTTTCCTGTTGTAACAGATTTGGTGCCAGAGGAATTTTCGCATCTTCAGTTATTCCCCGTTGGCAGACTTGATTTAGACACCGTGGGGCTACTTGTTTTAACCAACGACGGCGATTTGGCACACAGGCTTTTAATTCCGAAATCTCATGTTCCCAAAACCTATTTTGTTAAAAGCGAAAAGCCTCTTACCGAAGATGGAATAAAGGTTTTTGAGACGGGAGTAGACTTGGGTGATTTCACCACAATTCCTGCAAAAGTGGAAAAACTAAGCGAAAAAGAGGCTCACCTTACCATTTTTGAGGGTAAATATCATCAGGTTAAGAGAATGTATGAAGCAATAGATAATAAAGTTGTTTATTTAAAAAGAGTAAAAATGGGCGAATTAGAGCTTGATGAAACAATAGAAGAAGGAAAAATGAGACCTTTAACAGATGAGGAAATAAAGAAATTAATGAATAATGAATAAAGAATACTGAATAATGAAGAATTACGGTGCAAATCCGCAGGCGGATTTGAAATTTTTAATAAAAGTTTTGCTCGAGGCAAAATTACCGCAATTATTCACTATTCATTATTCATCAGCGAAGCGACTTCATTATTCATTTAATTATTATGTATTCGGAGGATAAAATGGACATTATTAAAGTTTTGGCAAAAGAACTTGAACTAAAAGAAACCCAGGTGGAAAACACAGTTAAGCTTATAGACGAGGGCAACACAATTCCATTTATTGCCCGTTACAGAAAAGAGGTAACAGGTGCTCTTGACGATGAGGTTTTAAGAAAGCTCTACGACAGGCTTTGCTATCTTCGTTCTTTAGATGAAAGAAGAGAAGAAATCATTCACCTTATTGAAGAACAGGGCAAAATGACAGATGACTTAATGGCAGAAATTTTAAAAGCCGAAATTCTTCAGGAATTAGAAGACATTTACCGCCCTTATAGACCAAAAAGAAGAACAAAAGCAACCATTGCCAAAGAAAAAGGGCTTGAGCCACTAGCCATGCTTATTTATATGCAGCAGGAAAAAACAGGTAACCCCTATGATTTTGCAAGGGAATATATAAATGAAGAATTAGGTGCTAATAGCGAAGAAGAAGCCATAGAGGGTGCTATGGATATAATTGCCGAAATGGTTTCCGACGATGCCGACTACCGCAAGGAAATAAGGGCGTTGACATTTAAAGCGGGCATATTAAAATCTAAAGCTGCAACAGATGAAGACAGCGTTTATGCAATGTATTATGATTTTGGCGAGCCTGTTTCAAAAATTGCATCTCACAGAGTATTGGCTATAAACCGCGGTGAAGCAGAAAAGTTTTTATCGGTATCCGTTGAAATAGAAGAAGAAATGATACTTAACTATCTCTATGGTCAAACTGTTAGGGAATCAATTTTTTCTGAAATAGTTAAAACCGCAGTTGCAGATAGCTATAAAAGGCTTATAAAGCCCTCTATTGAAAGGGAAATAAGAAACACTTTAACCGAAAATGCAGGGGAGCAGGCAATAGGGCTTTTTTCAAAAAATTTATATCAGCTTTTAATGCAGCCGCCAATGAGGGGCAAAACTGTTCTTGGCTTAGACCCCGGATACAGAACAGGCTGCAAGCTTGCTGTTGTTGACGAAACAGGCAAGGTTTGCGACACGGGTGTGGTTTTTTGCACCTTGGAGCATCACGACAAAGAAAAAAGTGCTAAGCTTATAAAAAGCCTTATTTTAAAACACAAGGTAGAGCTGATTGCCATAGGTAATGGCACAGCCTCTAAAGAATCCGAAATGTTTATAGCAGGAATTTTAAAAGAGCTAGATACAAAGGTTTATTATATGATGGTAAACGAGGCGGGAGCTTCGGTTTATTCTGCATCAAAGCTTGCAGCAGAAGAATTCCCCGATTTCACTGTTGAAGAGAGGAGTGCCACATCTATTGCCCGCAGAATTCAGGACCCTCTGGCAGAATTAGTTAAAATAGACCCCAAATCAATAGGTGTTGGTCAGTATCAGCACGATATGAATCAAAAAAGGCTCTCCGAGGCACTGGGCGGAGTTGTTGAAAACTGCGTAAACAGCGTGGGTGTTGATTTAAACACTGCATCTGCACCGCTACTTTCCTATGTTGCGGGAATCTCGGCACCAATAGCAAAAAACATTGTTAAATACCGCGAGGAAAATGGCAAATTCTCATCACGCTCACAGCTTTTAAAGGTTGCAAAGCTTGGTCCCAAGGCATTTACACAGTGTGCAGGCTTTTTAAGAATTCCCGGAGCGAAAAATGTTTTAGACACAACCTCCGTTCACCCCGAAAGCTACGAAGCTGCAGCAAGCCTTTTATCTGAGGTTGGCTACACTGCCCAAGATGTTGCCGCAGGCAATATATCCGATTTAAAATTGAGAATGAAAAACATAAATCTCGATGATTTCTGTGCCAAATATGATGTTGGCAAAATAACAATTAACGATATTGCCGATTCTCTTTTAAAACCCGGCAGAGACCCACGAGACGAAATGCCCACACCGATTTTAATGGAAGATGTTATGAGCATGGAAGATTTAAAGCCCGGAATGATTATGACGGGAACAGTTAGAAATGTAATAGATTTTGGCGCATTTGTTGATATTGGTGTTCATCAGGACGGACTTGTGCATATATCGCAGATTTCAAATAAATTTGTTAAGCACCCCACAGATGTTTTATCAGTTGGCGATATTGTTAAGGTTAAGGTTATAGATGTGGATACCAAAAAGGGAAGGATATCGCTTTCTATGAAAGATGTGTGATTTCGGAGATGTAAAAATGCTCCGGATCGCAAAAGGCACGGAATAAAATGTATAAAAACATTTATTTTTGCTAAAATCGAAAATGTAATAAAAGGTAAGAACCCTGTTGACCGACAGGGTTCTTTTTATGTGCCTTTTGCTATAAACGAACCTCGCCACTCGCAGTACCTTTGTACAGCTTCGGGCTACCACACCAAATAAACGGGGTTTATTTGGTGCTCGGTTCGATTATTCCAAAACATTTTTCCTATCTCCGAGGAGTGTAAAAATGCTGCGGATAAAAAGCAGTTAATATGTAATAAGTAATAGTGAATAAGTATAGTTGAAATCCGCCTTTATAGGCGGATTTCTTTGTTTTTAGTAATATTGCACGAAATTTTTTGTGTATTTTTGTTAGAAAAATCATAAAAACAAAAGAGGAAAATGTGAAACTTTCACGAAATAGATAGGTAACAGATATTTTTTCTGTAATTTATTATTAAGACGGACTGCACCAAAAGCAGTGCTGCCATATAAGGTTTACTTTCACTGACAGAATTCCTTATAAACCTTAAAGGAGGATGGATTAATTATGGCTCAAACAAAAGACATCAGAAACGTGTGCCTTATGTCGCACGGAAATGCGGGAAAAACTTCGCTTGTTGAAGCAATGCTCTACAACGCAAAGCTTATCGACCGCCTTGGAAAAATTGAAGACGGCAACACAGTATCAGACTTTGATGCCGAAGAAATTAAAAGAAAGATTTCGGTTAATACATCACTTATAAGTTTTGATTGGGACGGCAAAAAGATAAATCTTTTAGACACACCGGGCTTCTTTGATTTTGTTGGCGAACAGATTGAAGCTGCCGATGTTTGCGAAAATGCAATTATCACAGTAAGTGGTAAATCGGGTGTTTCAGCAGGTACAGAAAAAGCATGGAGACTTGCCCAGGAACACGATTTGGCAAAGCTTGTGTTTGTTAATAAATTAGATGACCCAAAATCAGATTATAACAAGGTAATAGAACAGCTTAATGATACCTTTGGTAAATCAATAGCACCCTTTACCTTTCCTATAAAGGTTGACGATAAGTTAATCGGCTTTGTTGATGTTATTAAAATGCGTGCAAAAATGTTTACAGGCCCTGAGGCTACATACGAAGAAATCCCCGCATCGCATATAGACATTGCAAAAAGAAGCCGTGAAATTCTAGACGAAGCTATTGCCGAGGTTAGCGATGAACTTATGGAAAAATTCTTTGCAGGTGAAGAATTTACCGAAGAAGAAATTAAAGCTGCATTAAAAGTTGGTATTAAAAATGGCACAGTTACCCCCGTTATATGCGGAAGTGCGGAACTAAGAATTGGTATAACCCATGTTTTAAATGTTATTTCAAGCTATTGCTGTTCACCCGATGAGGGCGAAGCTATTATTGCAGAAGATACCAAAAAAGGCGAAGAAATTGAGCTTAAATGCGAATCATCTAACCCAACCTGCATTAAAGCATTTAAAACTGTTGTAGATAACTTTGTTGGTAAAATGACATACTTTAAGGTTGTATCGGGCAAAGTTACTCCCGATATGACACTTTATAATGTTAATAAAGATGAAAACGAAAAACTTGGTAAAATCTTTACCTTAAGAGGTAAAAAACAGATAGATGTATCCGCCTTAGAGGCAGGCGATATAGGTGTTGTTGCAAAGCTTTCTTATGCAGAAACTTCCGACACACTCTGCGACCCCAAGGTAAGCTACAAGCTCCCTGAAATCCCCTTCCCCGAGCCTGTTATTTCTCTGGCAATTGTTCCAAAGGCAAAAGGCGATGAAGAAAAAATCAGTTCAGGTCTTGCCAAGCTTATGAGCGAAGACAAAACCTTCCGCCTTGAAAACAACAAAGAAACACGCGAAACAGTTATTTCGGGTGTTGGCGAACAGCACCTTAACATTATCTGCTCAAAGCTTTTATCTAAATTTGGTGTTGATGTAACCCTTAAAGACCCCAAAATTGCATATCGCGAAGCTATAAAGAAAAAAGTTAAGGTTGAAGGAAAACATAAAAAACAGTCGGGCGGTCATGGTCAGTATGGTCATGTTTGGATTGAATTTGAGCCTTGCGAAAGCGATGATTTAATCTTTGAAGAAAAGGTGTTTGGCGGCTCTGTTCCCAAAAACTACTTCCCCGCAGTTGAAAAAGGCTTAAGAGAAAGCATGCAAAAAGGTGTTGTGGCAGGGTATCCCGTTGTTAACCTTAAAGCAACTCTTCTCGATGGCTCCTACCACCCTGTTGACTCCAGCGAAATGGCATTTAAAACTGCTGCTTCAATCTGCTATAAAACTGGTTTAACCCAGGCAAACCCGGTACTTTTAGAACCCATAGGTATGCTAAAGGCAAGAGTTAGAAACACCGCAACAGGTGATGTTGCAGGTGATATCAACAAACGCCGCGGCAGAATACTCGGTATGAATCCCATCAGCGAAAACCACACAGAAATTGAAGCTCTTATTCCATGCAGTGAAATGGTTAAATATGCAACCGATTTAAGAGCACTCACAAACGGCAGAGGCACATTTACCTTCAAGATGGACCACTATGAAGAAGTTCCCTCTCATCTTGTTGAAAAGATAAAGGCGGATTCCTCCGAAGAATAATTTGGGGTTGTAAAAAAAGCCCAGAACGCAAAAAGGCGGTAAAAAATTAAATGAAATGGGTAATTTGCTTATAAATTTATAAATAATATTCCATAGGTTGAAAAATATCTTTTTGAGATATTTTTCTCCTGATACTATGCCTTTTTGCTATGAACAAAGCTCACCACTCGCAGTACTTTTGTACAGCGTCGGGTTATCACCCCAAGTAAGAAAATTCTTACTTGGGGTTCGCTTTGCCCATTCTGAATCATTTTTTCCTAACCCCCTTGAAAAAAGCATGGAGCAAACAAATTTTTCTTGCTTTTGTGCTTGTTTCATTATATAATATAATCAGAAGAATATAAGGAGTGTGATATTATGAAATTGATCCTTGCAATTGTTAATGATGAAGATGGTAACAAAGTTATAAACGAACTTAGTAAAAATGGCTTTAGCGTTACCAAGCTTGCCACAACAGGCGGCTTTTTAAAAGCAGGTAACATCACTATGATCGTTGGTACAGAAGACGAAAAGGTTCAGGAAGTTATAGATATTATCCGTGCAAAGAGTCAGAGAAGAACTCAAATCACAGCATCACCTATGCCAATGAGTGCTTCTGCTTCTTTCACACCTTATCCAATCGAAGTTCAGATTGGCGGAGCAACAATATTTGTATTAGATGTTGACCGTTTTGAAAAGGTATAATTATGTTTTCAAGCTCTCAAAAAAAGCTTATATCTCACTTTGAAAGCTGTGTAAAATCAGGCACCTTAAGGCAGAGCTATATAATAAAAGGCGAAACAGGGCTTGGCAAAAAAACTGCCGCAAAAAAAATCGCCGAATATATTATGTGTGAAAACCACAGTGCTTGTGGTAAGTGCGGTGGTTGCCTGAGTGTGAAGACAGGTGCTCACCCTGACTATGCCATTATTTCCAATGAAGATAAAAAGGTTATTGCTGTTGACAAATTAAGGGCTATGAAAAAAGATGTTTTTACAAAGCCCATTATGAGTAAATACCGCCTTTTTATAATTGAAAATGCTCATCTTATGGACGCACCCGGGCAGAATGCCATTTTGAAAATTATTGAAGAGCCCCCATCTTATGCGGTTTTCATATTTATTTGTGATAACTTAAATTCCATTTTACCAACCATTATTTCCAGGTCGCATATATTGGATTTGGAAAAATGGAGCAGTGAGGATTTAAAGATAGCTTTGCCTCTCCCAAAAGACAAGGAGTATATGTATTCCTACTCAATGGGCAGCATTGGTTCTTTAAAAGAGCTCTCACAAGATGAAGAATTTGCTGATTTAAGAAATGGTGTTATAAAAACCTTTGTAGATTTAATGGGCACAAATGAACTTTCACTCTATGATGCCATAGATTTTTGGCTTTTAAATGCCGAAAACAAAGAAAAACTTATTGAGATTTTAATTTTGTTTTTAAGAGATGTTATGCTTTTTAAAACATCACTTCCAAATCTTGTGGCAAACAGCGACAAATTAAAAGAAATTCAGGCTGTATCTCAAAAAATTACCTTGAATAAGGCGTTTGAAATGCTCCAGCTGGCAAACGATGCCCCAAAAATGATGGGCAAGTATGGCAATTTTAAAATGGCAGCTCAAACACTTTTGATACAGCTAAGCGGTGTGCACTGATGCACACTCTGAAGGAGGAAAAAATGATAGAAGTAGCGGGAATACGCTTCAAAAAGGTTGGCAAGATATATTATTTCTCCCCCGACGGCTTAAAGCTTAAATCGGGCGACCATGTTATAGTTGAAACTTCAAGAGGAATTGAATATGGAACTGTGGTTATACCCTCAAAAAATGTAACCGATGATGAAATTGTTCCTCCTCTTAAAAAGATTCTTCGTATTGCCACACCCGAAGATGATAAACAAATAGAAATTAATAAAGAAAAAGAAAAAGAAGCTATGAAGCTTTGCCAGGAAAAAATTCAGAAGCATAATTTAGAGATGAAGCTCATAGATGTAGAATATACCTTTGATCACAACAAAGTCCTTTTCTATTTCTCTGCCGACGGCAGAATAGATTTCAGAGAGCTTGTGCGTGATTTGGCAGGTGTGTTCAAAACAAGAATAGAATTAAGACAAATCGGCGTTCGCGACGAAGCCAAAATGATGGGCGGCTTAGGAATTTGCGGCAGACAGCTTTGCTGCAGCCTGTTTTTAAGCGATTTTGACCCCGTTTCAATAAAAATGGCAAAAGAACAAAATCTTTCGCTTAACCCAACAAAAATTTCGGGCACCTGCGGCAGACTTATGTGCTGCTTAAAAAATGAGCAGGCAGCTTATGAAGATATAATAAAAACAATTCCCGGGGTTGGCTCTGTTGTTGAAACAGCCGACGGCAAGGGCTCGGTTACCGCGGTATCTGTTTTAAAGGGTATTTTAACCGTTGCAGTTGAAAACGGCAATGAAAAACGCCTTAAAGACTATAAGGTGGAAGATGTTAAAATAATTAAAAAGGCAACTGTTAAAAACGACGAAAAAGTGGATATGGCAGAGCTTAAAAAGCTCGAAAAAGATTAAGTAGCCTGAGGCTGCACATTAGAGCGAGCCGAAACTCATTAACATATATTCTCGCGAACAAAAAAGCGTAATTTTTTTGTAAAGTAAAAAAAGCTTGCATTTTAGGGAATTTACTGTTATAATGTAGCTTGTATGGTAGCGGCAAGTGTCCGCTATATATTTCAAGGAGGTGTATCTACCAATGGCATATGTAATTAATGATGATTGCATCAGCTGTGGTGCTTGTGAAGCAGAGTGCCCCGTATCAGCTATTTCCGAAGGCGATGGCAAGTACGTTATCGACGCAGACACATGTCTCGATTGTGGTGCTTGTGCCGGTGCATGCCCCGTTGGTGCTCCTGTTGCAGAATAATTTGATTTATCACAAACCTCGGCTTAAAGCCGGGGTTTTTGTGTTTGAGCAGAAAATATTATAAAGATGGGATTGTCCCTATCTGAAAAATATAGATTATACACTTTCCGCTATATGCGGCAGTGAGGTGAAATGGTTTTGAAAACAAGAAAATTATTTAAAATAAGTTTTTTAGTATTTTGTTTTTTAATTATTTGTTTAAGCTTTTCTTCCTGCAGTGAAAAAAAGGTGAG
>JAGBXL010000196.1 GCA_017629325.1 Clostridia bacterium
GTGCCCATTCAGGCTTATTATGAAAAATAAATGCTGCACCACCTGCAGAATATTTAACTGGGACCATTTAATGATGTTTTCTCCACTAATCTTTGTAAAAGGTTTTTTTAGTCTTTCCCTTTTTGGATTTTCTTTAATTGCATTTTTAGTGTGGGAGCTTTGTGTTTTAATTTATCCTGAAAGATTTTGGGAAATGACAAATGTTTCGTTAAAATGCAGCGAGTGCACAGATAAGCTTTGCACTCAGTACTGTCATAAATTAAGATAGGTGATAAAATGAAAGTTAATGTTATAGGGGCAGGTCTTGCCGGCTGTGAGGCAGCATGGCAGATTGCCAAAAGAAATATAGATGTTAATCTTTATGAAATGAAACCCAAAAAACATTCTCCTGCTCATAAATTAGATAGCTTTGCAGAGCTTGTTTGTTCAAATTCTTTAAGAGGAGCTTCCTTAGAGAATGCAGTTGGTCTTTTAAAAGAAGAACTTCGCCTTGGCGGCTCTCTTATTATGGAATGTGCCCTGCAAACTCAGGTGCCCGCAGGGGGAGCACTGGCTGTTGACAGAGAAAAGTTTTCCACACTCGTTACAGAAAAAATTAAAAACAATCCACATATTGAAATAATAAATGAAGAATACACCAAAATTAACCCCGATGAATACACAGTTATTGCCACAGGCCCTCTAACATCAGATGGGTTATACGAAGAAATAAAAAATTTCTTTGGAGAAGGCTATCTTCACTTTTTTGATGCGGCAGCTCCTATTGTTACAAAAGAGAGCATAGATATGACAAAGGCATATAAAAAGGCGCGCTACGATAAAGGCACACCCGATTATATAAATTGCCCAATGACCAAAGAAGAATACGAAAACTTTTGGAATGAGCTTGTAAATGCAGAGGTTGCCGAAATTCACGGTGCCGATAAGGAAGTTGTTTTTGAAGGCTGTATGCCTGTTGAAACAATGGCGAAAAGAGGAAAAGACACTCTTTTGTTTGGCCCTTTAAAGCCCGTTGGTCTTGAGATGCCAAATACCAATGAAATTCCCTATGCTGCAATTCAGCTAAGGCAAGATAATTCCGAGGGTACACTATATAATATAGTAGGTTTTCAAACTCATTTAAAATTTGGTGAGCAAAAAAGAGTGTTTTCCATGATACCTGGTTTAGAAATGGCAGAATTTGTTCGCTATGGTGTTATGCACCGCAACACCTTTATAAATTCACCAAAGCTTTTATACCCAACCTACTGCACAAGAAAAAATGAAAAAATTTATTTTGCAGGGCAGATAACGGGTGTTGAGGGCTATGTTGAATCAACTTCTTCGGGTTTTGTTGCAGGAATAAATATTGCAAATAAAATTTTAGGAAAAAAAGAAATTATTTTTCCAAAAGAAACTGCTAACGGTGCTCTTTGCCATTATATCAGTGATGAAAGTATTTCAAATTTTCAGCCAATGAACATCACCTTTGGCATTATTTCACCCGCAGATAAAAAATTTAAAAAGAAAAAAGAAAAAAATGCCTATATTTCTTCCCGAGCAATAGAAATTTTTAATAAAATAGAGCTCTAATTTAAGAAAAGAGCCAAAAAACCCCAATTTACGCGATTTTTTATTTTTATTTATAACTTTTCAAGTTTTTGTAAAAAAGCTTGAAAAGTTATTTTTTTTATGTTATAATTAAATCGGGTATGTATGAGCATTTTTAAAGCCTGCATATTCTATATTAAATAACGGAGGAAAAACCCATGGAATCAATAGTTAGCTTATGGCAAAAAGTTTTAGAACTTATTAAACCTGAATTTGCAAGTTCTATGGTCAGCTACACAAC
>JAGBXL010000197.1 GCA_017629325.1 Clostridia bacterium
AGTATATACCATATTTTTTGAGTTTTCAAGCATTTTTGCCATATATTTTGCAGCAACAGGTGCCCAGGTGCCATTTTCTATAAAGCCAACCCTTTTATTTTGAAAATTCCTTTCAGTGAGTTCGTGAATAAACTCACGCATAAAGGGGAAAATTTCGCCGTTATAGGTTGTTGTGGCTAACACAATTTTATTAAATCTAAAGGCATCTTCAACAGCTTCTGCCATGTCGCACCTTGCAAGGTCATTTATTACAACTTTTTTGCAGCCTCTCTCTTCCAGAAGCTCTTTTAATTTTAAAACTGCTTTTCTGGTGTTTCCGTAAACAGATGTGTAGGCTATTACAACACCCTCTGATTCTGATTTATAGCTTGACCATATATCGTAAAGGTTAAGATAATATGAAAGATTTTCGTTTAAAACAGGACCATGAAGGGGGCAGATAATATTTATATCTAAGCTTGATGCTTTTTTAAGAAGACTCTGTACCTGGGCACCGTATTTTCCTACAATGCCAAAATAATACCTTCTTGCCTCGCATGCCCATTCTTCATCTGCATCGGGACAGCCAAATTTTCCAAAGCCGTCGGCAGAAAAGAGGATTTTATCTTTATCGTCGTAGGTAACAATAACCTCGGGCCAGTGAACCATTGGTGCTGTGATAAATGTGAGGGTGCGGGAGCCTAAGCTAAGAGTGCTGCCCTCTCCTACCACAAGCTGATTATTTATAAAATCATCGCCAAAGAAATTCTTCATCATAACAAAGGATTTTGACGATGAAACAATTTTTGCATTGGGATATTTATTTATAAAATTTTTAATATTTGCAGAATGATCGGGCTCCATGTGCTGAATAATTAAGTAGTCGGGAGTTTTTTTACCTAAAACATTTTCTATATTATTTAACCATTCATCTGTAAAGAAAGCATCGACGGTATCTAAAACCGCAATTTTTTCATCTAAAATCACATAAGAATTATAGCTTATGCCATTGGGGATTATATACTGACCCTCGAAAAGATCGAGATTTCTATCGTTTACTCCAACATATTTTACACTATTTGTTATAAGCATTAAAATATACCTCCTTAAAACCTTTATTACAATTGAAGCTCCATTTTTACATGGGGGATTCCTACATCTAAAAATTCATCTGAAACTTGAACAAAGCCCTGCTTTGCATAAAATTCTTTAACATAGCTTTGTGCCTCAACAATGAGTTTATCTGCCTTTAAAATATTTTGTGCTGTCCTTATGCCCTCTTTTAATAAAAGTGTGCCTAATCCAGAGCGTCTTTTGGCAGATATTACCCTGCCTATTTTAGCGGTGTTTTGAGTTTTATCCAGAGGGAAAAGCCTTAAATATGCTGTTATTTCATCACCCTCGGTGAAATATATATGAAGTGCATATTCGTCTATGCCGTCCATATCAACATAGTTGCACTTTTGCTCTACAACAAAAACCTGACTTCTTAATTTTAGAATTTCGTAGAGTTCTTTATTTGATAGCTCATCAAATTTTTTTATGTTTAATTTCATTCTTCCACCGCCCAACATATTTATGCTACAATTATACACTTTTGCAAAAGAGATATCAAGATTTTTTGAAAATTATCTTTTCAAATTATCATAATTATGATACAATATATAAAAATTATACCAAGGGAGGTACAATATGGAAGTAAGTCTTAATACAAATGAGGAAATAGTGAAAACAATTAAAGATGGTCTTAAAAAAAGAGGCGGATATTGCCCCTGCCGTTTGGAAATAAAGGAAGAATACAAGTGTATTTGCGAAGAATTTAAAAAGCAGATTGAAGATCCTGATTTTGAGGGATACTGTCATTGTATGCTTTATTATAAATCAAAATAGAAAGGACTAATTTTATGAGTGAAATAATACTTACAAAAGATAATTTTGAAGAAGAAGTTTTAAACTATAATGGCAAGGTTTTGGTTGATTTTTGGGCACCATGGTGCGGACCTTGCAAAATGATTGCACCAGTGGTTGAGGAAATTGCAAATGAATTTGAAGGAAAGATAAAGGTTGGAAAGGTTAATGTTGACCAAGAAGCAGAGCTTTCCATAAACTATCAGGTTATGAGTATTCCCACAATTCTTATTTTTGAAAATGGAAAATTAACAGATAAAGCTATTGGCTACAGAGAAAAAGAAGAGCTTATTGAATTATTGAATATATAATAAAATGGAATTGCTATTCAAAAAATAATGCAGGTCAATAAAAAAGTGTTTTCAACACATCAACCCCCTAACCCCCAATCTTGGGGGCAAAAAGGTGAACTTTTTTGAAACAAGCAGAATTACGCACATCTGCGCGTAATTTCCTATGTTATAACAAAACCTCTCAATGTGCAACTTTATGCACTTTGAGAGGTTTTTTATTTTTTATTAATTTTCTTAAGAACACTTTGCGTTTTTTATTCTAAGCTATTTTAGCAGCAAAAAGACCTTGCAGAGAATTAACTCTACAAGGTCTTTTTTTAATATGCTTTAATTATTTAAAAACAAAAATCAAATCAAATTACATTTCTTTAATTTTTGCCTGAGCAGCAGCAAGACGAGCGATCGGCACACGGAAAGGTGAGCATGATACATAGTCAAGACCGATTTTGTGGCAGAATTCAACGGATACAGGGTCGCCGCCGTGTTCACCGCAGATACCGCAGTGGATTTCGGGACGAACTTTTTTACCGAGAGTTACAGCCATTTCCATGAGCTTACCAACACCTGTCTGGTCGAGTTTGGCAAATGGATCGTTTTCGAAGATTTTTGCATCATAGTATGCATCGAGGAATTTACCTGCATCATCACGAGAGAAACCGTAGGTCATCTGTGTGAGGTCGTTAGTACCGAAGCAGAAGAATTCAGCTTCTTTAGCAATATCGTCAGCTGTGAGAGCAGCTCTTGGGATTTCGATCATTGTACCAACTTCGTAGGCAAGTTCAACACCTGCAGCAGCTATTTCAGCATCGCAAGTTGCAACTACAATGTCTTTAACATATTTAAGTTCTTTGATATCTCCGATAAGAGGAATCATGATTTCAGGTTTGATGTTCCAGTCTGCGTGAGCTTTTTTAACATTGATAGCTGCACGGATAACTGCTTTTGTCTGCATTTTTGCAATTTCAGGATATGTTACTGCAAGACGGCAGCCACGGTGGCCCATCATTGGGTTGAATTCGTGGAGAGAAGCAATTATAGCTTTGATATCTTCAACAGATTTGCCCTGAGCTTTAGCTAAGTTAGCAATGTCTGCTTCTTCTGTGGGAACGAATTCGTGGAGTGGAGGATCAAGGAATCTGATTGTTACGGGGTGGCCTTCGAGTGCTTCATAGAGAGCTTCAAAGTCGCCCTGCTGATAAGGAAGAATTTTTTCAAGAGCAACTTCTCTTTCTTCAACTGTATCGGCACAGATCATCTCTCTGAATGCAGCGATTCTGTCTGCTTCGAAGAACATGTGTTCTGTACGGCAGAGACCAATACCTTCAGCACCGAGCTCGCGAGCTTTTTTAGCATCTGCAGGAGTATCTGCATTTGTGCGAACTTTGAGTGTTCTGAATTCGTCTGCCCATTCCATGATACGACCAAATTCACCAGCGATTTCAGCATCTACTGTGGGGATGATACCATCGTAGATAGCACCTGTTGAACCGTCTATTGAAATTTCACTGCCTTCGGTAAATGTTTTACCAGCGAGAGTGAATTTTTTGTTTTCTTCATCCATGTTGATATCACCGCAACCGGATACACAGCATGTACCCATACCACGAGCAACAACTGCTGCGTGAGATGTCATACCGCCACGAACTGTTAATATACCCTGAGAAGCTTTCATACCTGTGATATCTTCAGGTGATGTTTCGAGACGAACTAAGATAACTTTTTCGCCACGGTTGTTCCAGCTTTCAGCATCTTCTGCTGTGAATACTACTTTACCGCAAGCAGCACCAGGAGAAGCACCAAGACCTCTGCCAAGGGGAGTTGCAGCTTTAATAGCTTTAGCGTCGAACTGAGGATGGAGGAGTGTGTCGAGGTTTCTGGGATCGATCATAGCAACAGCTTTTTTCTTATCGATCATACCTTCGTCAACAAGATCACAAGCAATTTTGAGAGCAGCTTTTGCAGTTCTCTTACCGTTTCTTGTCTGGAGCATATAGAGTTTTCTGTTTTCAATGGTAAATTCCATATCCTGCATATCTCTGTAGTGATCTTCGAGGATTGCGCAAACTTCGTTGAACTGCTTGAAAGCTGCGGGGAACTTTTCAGCCATGTCAGCGATGGGCA
>JAGBXL010000198.1 GCA_017629325.1 Clostridia bacterium
CTAAATTTCTTTTTAAATTTGCTAAAAAGTAACAGATTTTCAATAATTACAAAAAAATTTCAAAAATTGCTTGCAATATTCTTTTTTTTCTGCTATAATAACTTTTGTTTTATGAATGGGTAAATTATTTAGGAGGTGCATATAAATGGCTAAATGCGAAATTTGTGGTAAAGGCGTTGCTTTTGGTATTAAAGTCAGCCACTCACACAGAAGATCAAACAGAACATGGAAAGCTAATGTAAGAAGCGTTAAAGCTCTTATAAACGGTGCTCCCAAAAGAGTTAACGTTTGCACAAGCTGCCTTCGTTCAAACAAGGTAGAAAGAGCATAATTTATTTAACCTCCAAACCTTTGCTTTGCAGCTTTTAAGGTTATAGTTAGGTTAATATATTGCTTGCTTGCAAGGCAAGGTAACAAATTTTTAAGATAAACCCCGACTAAGTTTTAGTCGGGGTTTGTTTTATTTTGTAAAAGAGAAAAGATATAAGATAAAAGTGAATAAAAATGGTTGGTGGTGCATGAAAATTTAATTGAATTTTTATGCACCACCCTTGGAGATAGGAAAAATGATTTAGAATTGGCAAACTGAATGCAATCCAAGATATATCTTGGATTGCACGATAGCCCGAAGCTGTACAGAGGTACTGCGAGTGGTGAAGTTTGTCAATAGCAAAAGGCATAATATAAGGAAAAATATCGTAAAACGATATTTTTTACATATCAAAATTTTTATTGCTTAGCATATCATACACACTATTATTTGTATTTATCCCCGCCTTTTGCGTTCTGGATTATTTTTACATCTCCAACATTTTTATTCCACTGTAACAGACTTAGCAAGATTTCGTGGTTTATCAATGTCGCACCCCTTTTGTAGTGCGGCATAATATGTTAAAAAATGTGCAGGAACTATTGAAACTAAGGGAGATAAAAATTCGTGAACATCGTCTATAACAATACTATCTTTATGAGATGATATTCCCTTAAGAGATACCGAAAGCACCTTTGCACCCCTTGATTTAACTTCTTTAATATTACTTCTTGTGTTGAGGTTTATATTTTCCTGGGTTATTATAGCTATAACGGGTGTACCCTTTTCAATAAGTGCAATAGGCCCGTGCTTTAATTCGCCTGCGGGGAAGCCTTCTGTGTGAATATATGAAATTTCCTTTAGTTTAAGGCTTGCCTCTAAGCTTGAGTAATAATCAAGCCCTCGTCCTATATAAAAGCAGTGGTCTTTTTCTAAAAGGTATTCCTGGGCAAGAAGCTTATATTTTTCTTTTTCCAGGCAAAGACCCTCTATAACATTTGCCGCAAGGCTAAGTTCCCTCTTAAGATTTATGGCTATTAAATTTTTAACCGATGCTGCCATAATGCTAAGTAGTGCAAGCTGGGCTGTGTAGGCTTTGGTTGAAGCAACGGCAATTTCAGCCCCGGCATAAAGAAGAAGTGCGTGGTCTGCCTCGCGATAAAGAGTGGAGCCCGGGGTGTTTGTTAGTGCTATACTTTTATAGCCCATTTCTTTTATATTAACAAAGGCTGCCCTCATATCTGCCGTTTCGCCGCTTTGTGATATAAAAATAAAAATTGGTTTTTTACTAAGACGCGGCATATTTGTTTTGAATTCGCTTGCAATAAATGCATCTGCCGCCTTACCTGCAATTTTTTCAAAATAAACCCTGCCCACAAGGGCTGCGTGATAGCTTGTGCCACAGGCTATAATATATATTTTGTCTGCTTTTTTTATATCATTACATATTTTTTCGTTTATTTTAAGAGTGCCATCTGGCATAGAATATTCCTTTATTATTCGTCTTATAACAGAGGGCTGCTCTTCAATTTCCTTAAGCATATAGTGAGGATATGCACCTTTTTGGATATCTTCGGGATCTAAATGAGCCTCAAATGGCTCTTTTTTTATTTCTTTTCCGTAGGAGGTGAAGATTTTTATTTTATCTTTTGTTATTACAGCAAATTCCTTATCGGCTATTTCAAAAAACTTATTTGTTTTTTCAAGCATTGCTCCCATATCGCTGCCAAGCATATTAAAGCCTTCTCCTTTTCCTATTAAAAGAGGAGATTTATTTTTTACCGCATACAGAGTATCGGGATTTAAAAGATCCATTATTCCAAGAGCATAGGAGCCTTCCAGCTCTGCCATAATGTGTTTTATGGCAGAGACTACATCTTCCCCCTCTGAAACAAATTTTTCAAGAAGCCACACTACCTTTTCGCTGTCGGTTTTACTTTTAAAATCTATTCCCTTTAAATATTTTTTCTTTATTTCAGCTTCATTTTCTATTATGCCATTGTGAACAAGAGCAAAACGATGGCCCAAATGCGGATGAGCATTTTCCCGGGAGGGTTTTCCGTGAGTTGCCCAGCGGGTGTGTCCAATGCCGATGGAGCCTCCTGCCAATTTACCGTCGTCTGTTTCTTTTATTAAATTTTCAAGTTTTCCTATCGTCTTAAAAAGCTGAAAGCTATTTTCAAAATAGGTTACTATCCCTGCTGAATCGTAGCCTCTGTATTCGAGCTTTGAAAGACCTGCAAGAAGATGGGCAGAAGCATTTTCTTCTCCCACATAACCAACTATTCCGCACATATAAAAACTTCCTTTCTGTTTTGCAATATGCAGCTATTTTACCATTGTGAATTAATTCGTCTATAAAGCCTTCTTAACATTATTTTGCCAATATTTTTTCACATTATCCTATATAAAAGCATATATATGTTAAAAGAAAGGTTGTGGCTCATTTGAATTCAAACCAAAATGAAGATATTTTAAAAAATCTTATAAACAATATTGAAAAAAACAAAATGCCAAAGGGCAATCTAACTCAAAATGATATAAGAGAAAAAATCAAAAGCGTAAACAAAAACGAAGTTATTAAAAAGCTTCAGAATATGGGTCTTGGAAATGCTGCAAGAATGCTCCAAAATATGACAGACGAAGAAATTATAAGAGAAGTTTCAAAGAACCCTGCAATATTAAAAAAGCTTAATTCTTTATTAAAGTAAGGAGATTTTGTTATGGCTGATGATATGACAGATAAATTAAAAGATATTTTAAATAACCCCGATATTATGAATATGCTATCTTCCCTCTCCGGAGGCGGAAATGAAAGAAATGATGTTTCTTCCGATTCAGGTGATATTGCATCGAGTGTTAAAAGTGTGCTTTCAAATCTTGGCAGTGAAAACGATAAAAGAGTTAATCTTTTATACGCCCTGAAACCCTATATGAGAGGAAGACGGGCAGACAGCCTTGATAGAGCAATTAAAATGATTAAACTAACAAAATTAAGTTCAATATTAAAGGATTTATAAGGGGTGCTTTATGTATAAAAGATATTATGACGGTTACGGCACGCAGAATATGCAAAAAAACGGCGGTGAAATAATTGTTCCGGAAAACCTTGCATCTACGGTAAGCAAGAGTACCTCCCCTCAAGTGCAAGACGAAAAACCTCTCGATGACATTTCAATTTCTGCATGCCCGGAAAAAAGAAACATTTTAAATCTGCCCTGCGAAATTGACGATTTAATACTTATTGGAATTCTTTTATTTATTCTTCTTGGAAACGATAATAATGACAATGATAATGGAAGCGATATTTTTACTCTCATTATTATAGGCATTATTCTCTTTTCTGATATTCTTTGATTAGCTCATATCTATTGACACAGAATAAAATGCATTGTATAATAAATCCAACATAGTGTTGGGTTTATTATTTTTATTTTGGGAAGTGATAAAATGGAAACAAACAGAAGAGTTAAAATGACAAAAAGGCTCATAAAAGAAGCTTTTATAAAGCTTATGGAAAAAACTAAGTTAAATAAAATAACGGTTAAACAAATCTGCGAAAATGCCGATATTAACCGTTCTACCTTTTATGCCCATTACAGCGACCAATATGACCTTTTTAGCGAAATTGAAGAGGATATTATAAACATAACTCCCAAGGTAAGCCTTTATGAAAAAGGCCCTATTTTAAAAAATTTAACAAGCTTTTTTGAATTTATAAACGAAAATAAAAAGATATATAAAATAATTTTTGAAAATTCAACGGGAATGTATTTTAGAAATAGGGTATTAAATAAGCTTTTTAACAGAGATGACAAAAACATAAGCTGGATTAAAACCGATTTACAGTTAAATTCTCCTATGCATTTTAAAATGCTTATGTGTGCACTTGGCGGATTTGCGATGGTTGAAAAATGGATTTTTGGTGAAATTGAATCTAGTCCCGAAGAATTAGCAACATATATGGCAAAATTTATAGAAAAAGCATAAAAGAAATCGGATTTTATATCCGATTTCTTTTATGCTTTTTTATTAGATACATACTTATCAATAGCTTCTGCCGCATTTTTTCCTGCACCCATTGCAAGAATAACTGTTGCAGCACCTGTTACTGCATCGCCGCCTGCGTAAACTCCTTCTTTTGAGGTTTTTCCGCTTTCGTCTTTAACAACTATGCAGCCTCTTTCGTTTGTTTCTAGACCTTTAGTTGTTGATTTTATAAGTGGGTTTGGCGATGTGCCGATAGACATTATAACTGTGTCGCAATCTATTATAAATTCGCTGTCCTTCTTTTCAACAGGTCGTCTTCTGCCTGAACTATCAGGCTCACCAAGTTCCATCTCAATACACTTTATACCTTTTACAAAACCGTCTTCATCGCCTATTATTTCTAAAGGATTATTTAAAAGCTTAAAGTTTATGCCCTCTTCCATAGCATGCCCAACTTCTTCTTTTCTGGCGGGCAATTCATCGAGCGAACGGCGGTACACAATATAAACCTCATCTGCACCAAGACGAAGCGCTCCTCTTGCTGCGTCCATTGCAACATTGCCGCCGCCAACAACAGCAACGCGGCTGCTCTTTTTAATAGGAGTGCTGCTATCTTTAAGATAGGCTTTCATAAGATTGAGTCTGGTTAAATATTCATTTGCAGAATACACACCTTTTAAGTTTTCGCCCGGAATATTCATAAATTTTGGAAGACCTGCACCCGAGCCTATAAATACTGCATCAAAACCTTCTTCCTCTAAAAGCTCATCTACCGAAAGGGTTTTTCCTATAACAATGTTTGTTTCTATTTTAACTCCCAAAGCTTTAAGCCCCTTTATTTCGGTGGCAACTATTTCCTTTGGAAGACGAAATTCAGGAATTCCATATATCAAAACACCACCGGGGGTATGAAGTGCTTCAAAAATTGTTACCTCGTAGCCCTTTCTTACCAAATCGCCTGCACAGGTAAGACCGGCAGGGCCTGAGCCTACAATAGCTATCTTTTTCCCGTTGGATTTGATTTCCTCGGGCCAACGAGTGTAATTTGCATTGTGCCAGTCGGCAACGAATCTCTCTAAACGCCCGATTGCAACGCTCTCGCCTTTTATTCCTCTTATACATTTTCCCTCACACTGATTTTCCTGGGGACAAACTCTGCCGCATACCGCAGGAAGAGAGCTAGATTTTGAAATTATTTCATAAGCTTTTTCAAATTCGCCCTTTCCTACCTCGGCAATAAATTCGGGAATATATATTTTAACGGGACAACCAAGAGTGCATGGTTTATTTTTGCAGCCCAAACAGCGTTTTGCCTCGGCAATTGCCTGGCTCTCAGTATAGCCAAGAGCTACCTCAAGAAAGTTTTTAGCTCTTTCCTTTGGAGCTTGAGTTGGCATTTCGGTTTTCTTTAATATATTATCTGCCATTTATTTCATCTCCCATCTTAAAGAGATTGCATGTTTCTTCGTGTTTTTTTCTTTCAAATGGTTTATACATTGTGGAGCGAGCCATTGCCTCGTCAAAATCTATAAGGTGTCCATCAAATTCGGGGCCATCAACGCAAGCAAATTTTGTTTCGCCGCCAACAGTTAAACGGCAGCCACCGCACATACCCGTTCCATCTATCATTATGGGATTCATGCTTGCAATGGTTTTTATGCCATATTCTTTTGTGAGGCTACAAACAAATTTCATCATAATAAGAGGACCAATTGTTATTACCTCGTCATATTTTTCGCCGCTCTCAATTAGCTCTCGGAGTGCATCGGTTACAAGACCTTTTTTACCTATTGAACCATCGTCGGACATAATAACAAGCTTTGAAGATGCTTTTTTAAATTCTTCTTCTAAAATAACAAGGTCTTTATTTCTAAAGCCTATTATTGCATGAACCTCTGTACCTTCTTCAAAGAATTTTTTGGCAACAGGGTAAGCAATAGCACAACCAACACCACCGCCAACAACGGCAACTTTCTTTTTGCCCTTGGTGTTGGTGGCTCTTCCCAAGGGGCCAACAAAATCGCAGATAAAATCGCCCTCGTTTTTATGATTTAATTCTTCGGTTGTTGCACCAACAATTTGAAATATAATGGTTACTGTGCCTTTGCATCTATTAAAATCTGCAATAGTAAGGGGAATTCTTTCGCCATCTTCACTTACTCTTAATATTATAAACTGCCCCGGCTCTGCCTTTTTGGCAACTCTGGGTGCTTCTATTTCCATAAGTGTAACTGTGGGGTTAAGCTCTTTTTTTCTTATAATTTTATACATAAAAAACTACCTCGTATAATTATTCAGCCAAAACTGCCTCTTTTTTATTTTCTTCTCTTTCAAGAATTATCTTTCTGTCGCGGTTGGCAGCTGTTAAAACATATTGCATGCCAACGGCAACAACTACCATAAGAACTGTAAACACTACAAAAGCCACCTTATAGCTTCCAAAAATATCATAGCAAACATTGCCAAAGGGAGCACCAATAGCAAAGCCTGCAGTACTGGCAGAAGCAAAAAGCCCAACAAATTTATCGAAGGATTTATTGCCGAAAAATTCGCTTTCAAATAACGGAAGCATAACTGTTTCAAGAGGAAGTGCCATACTGCCAACTATAAGCCTTACAGATGCCAAAGCCCTGCCAAATGCAGAATTTGTGAGGAAAATAAGGCAAAACATTGATA
>JAGBXL010000199.1 GCA_017629325.1 Clostridia bacterium
AACTAAAAGAAAGACAACTATACCAATAAAAGTTCCGCCAATCATATTTTCAAAAACCTATGGTAAGGTAACAAACATAAGGCTTGGACCTTTGCCAAGTGCTTCGGGTGTGCCGCCAGAGAATGAAAATACTGCCGGAATAATCATAAGGCCTGCAAGAAAAGCAATGCCTGTGTCAAAATATTCAATCTGCTTTACAGCTGATTCAAGGCTAACATCTTTTTTCATATATGAACCATAGGTTATCATAATACCCATAGCCAATGACATTGAGTAGAAAAGCTGACCCATTGCCGCAAGAACTGTTGTTGCAGAGAATTTACTGAAATCTGGTAAGATATAGTATAACACGCCGTCCATAGCACCGGGAAGGAAAATTGAATACGCCGCAATGAAAATGGAAAGCACAACCAAAACAGGCATCATTATTTTGCTTACACGCTCTATACCTTTTTCAACACCTAAAAGAACAATAATTGCAGTGGCACCAATATAGAGCATAAACCAGAATACTGGCTGCCAGGTTTGAGAAATAAATCCTCCAAAATATGTATCACTTGCAGCATTTGACACTCCGCCTGTAAGAAACACCACAAGGTATTTCATAACCCATCCGCCGATAACCGAATAATAAGGAAGAATTATTGCAGGAATGAATGCAACAATATAGCCGATAAAGGCATATTTTTTATTTAAAGATTTAAATGCTTCAATAGCACTAAGCCCCGTTTTTCTGCCTAACGCAATTTCTGCAGTCATAAGAGCAAAACCAAAGGTAATTGCAAGAGCTATATAAACAAGAAGAAATATTCCGCCACCATATTTTGCAGCAAGATAAGGAAATCTCCAGATGTTACCAAGACCTACTGCTGAACCTGCTGCAGCAAGAACAAAACCGAGCTTGCCGGTAAAGCTGCTTCTTTTTTCATTTGACATTACATAATCATCCTTTACATTTGAATATTTTAAATATTATAACATATTTTCACATTACACACAAGAGTTAAATTCCATTATTTACTCTTTCGCAGTTTTTTAATTTTAAGAAATGAGAAAAACGCTGCCAGCGGAAAAACAGATGCTATAAGTATTCCGGATTTCATTGCAATTTCTTCAATTAAGATCCCTTTATAACCTAAAAAAACTAATCCATTATTTTTTATTATGCTATCTGTTACCACCCCAACAAGCTGCGGTACGATAGCCGCCCCCATATCGCCGCCTGCAGCCATAAGGGCATATATGAGTACACCACTACTTAAAAACCTTTCTGATGAAACAACCAAACACCCCGGCCAAAGCATTGATGTGAAAAATCCTGTGAGAACACAGGCAATGAGCCCACCTAAACGCCACGGACAAAGAGCACAGAAAAGATAGCATATAAAAGCACCAAGTGAACCGTATGTGAGCACGGCAATTATATTTTTCCCCTTTTTTCCATACAGAGTTCTGCCTATGCCAAGCATAACAGAAAATAGGGTTACGCCAAAAATATCACCATAGATTTTCTTTATGCCAAGTGCTTTTTCTATGTAGCCCGATGCCCACTGTGCCATTGTGCATTCAGCTGCTCCGCAAAAAAATATGGCAAAAACAAAAAGCCACACTGTTTTATCTTTTAAAAATTCTATTACTCCCGATACCCTTTGGGGTGAAGATATATCGGGAACATCTACCCCTGAAAACAGTATTACCGAAACAACAGGAAGGAGCATAAAGAAAAATACAATGTACTGCCAATTTTCATTTCCAAAAATTTTTAACAAAAGTGTTGTTAAAAGTATGACCGGAACAACACCCCATGCGTAAACAGAGTGAAGCCTGCTCATTTCACGGTCGGGATCATCAGATGGTAAAGATGCAATTATAGGGCTTATAAGAACTTCGGCAAGCCCCGCAGATGCCGAAAAAATAATTGTTCCAAGCATCAAACCTATATGAGCATAGCTTTTAATAAAAAGCGGGAAAACCGAATAAACAAATAGACCTGCAAAGGTTATATATGGCATTGATTTTACTGTTTTTGGCATGCTGAATTTATGAGAAAAAAACGAAAAAACAAGGTCAACGCCAAGCTGTGTTAAATAATTTAACAAAACAAGAAAGCAAAGAACCGAAAATGAAAGCCCATATTCATTTCTAAAAATAATAAATAAAAGCGGCGGCATATTCCCAACTACCGACATTGACAGATTTATTGTGTAGCACGCATATTTAAGGCGTTTAAAATTATTATTCATATTAAACCTCTTTAATTAATTTACTTTTATAAAAGTTTATTATTATCTACATAATCTTTCAGGTGCTTCATTGATTTTAGCATATATGAATCCTTTTTCCACACTAAACTTATTTGTGCACAAATAGGATTTTTTGCTGAAACAAAAGAAAAGTCGGAATCTGATTTAATAAGCTCTTTAAACATAAAGCCAACAGCCATATCTTTTGATACCATGTTTTGCAGGGTGGAAAGCTGATCTGTTTGAAGCATTATTTTTGGCGATACACCCGCTGAAGAAAACCAGTTTTTTATTTGCATTGTTTGAAAAAAACTATCTTTAAACATAACAAGAGGCACATTCAAAAGGTCGGCAGGTGTAACAAACTTTTTTTCGCTTAGAGGATTATTTTTTGATGTGCAGCAAACAATTTCCAAGTCGTTGATTTTGTGAGTTACTAAATTTGATGGGAGTGCTTCATTATGAGGAATAAATATCATATCCAGATAATCTTCGGATAATTTTGAAACTAATTCTTCTCTACCATTTTCAATTATTTCAAGTTTAATTTCGGGATACATTTTTTGAAATCCGTCCAAAATACGCGGTAAAATAAGAGCACCTATCATTGGAGGAACTCCCAGACGAAGTGTTCTGCGCTCCATGCCAATATCGGACATTATATGCTTCATATGTTCTGCACGCATTATAAGGTCTTTTGACAATTCATAAAAAATTTTACCTTCATTTGTCAGCACCATTCCGCTATGCTGCCTTTTAAAAAGATTAACACCAAATTCATGTTCGAGTTCTTTTATAGCAGCCGAAAGTGAGGGCTGTGATATATGAAGAATCTGCGCTGCAAGAGAAACCTTACCATATTCACACACTGTATTAAAATATTTAAGCTGATTGATATTCAAGTTTATCACCACCTTTCTAATTATATAGTTTTTAACTATATTTGTCAATGAATTATATATTTTACATATAGTCTATACAGTGATATAGTGTAATTAAAGGAGGAGAGTTTATGAATATACATAAAATAGCAGTTATTGCCGGCGACGGAATAGGTCCTGAAGTTATTGACGAGGGTATTAAAATTTTAAAAGAAGTAGAAAAAATTGACGGAAGCTTTAAATTTGAGTTTACTCATTTTCCATGGGGCTGCGAATACTATAAAGAAACAGGAAAAATGATGGCTGAAGGCGGAATTGAAGAGCTTAAAAAGTTTGATGCTATATTTTTAGGTGCAGTTGGTGCACCAGGTGTTCCTGACCATATTTCACTATGGGATTTACTGCTTGTTATAAGAAAAAGCTTTGACCAGTATATTAACCTACGACCTGTAAAACTTTTAAACGGTGCCCCCACTCCGCTTAAAGACACAAAACCCGAAGATGTTGATATGGTGTTTATAAGAGAAAACACAGAGGGTGAATATGCAGGAAGCGGAAGCTGGCTTTTTAAGGATAAGGAAAATGAGGTTGTTATTCAAGACGGAGTATTTTCAAGAAAAGGCTGCGAAAGAGTAATAAGATATGCTTATGAAATGGCAAAAGCACAGGGCAAATCACTTACAAGCATAAGCAAAGCAAACGCTCTTAACTATTCTATGGTTTTTTGGGACCAGATTTTTGCAGAGGTTGGAAAAGACTACCCCGAAGTTAAAACCTATTCATACCTTGTTGATGCTGCAAGTATGTTTATGATTAAAGATCCAAAAAGATTTGAGATTGTTGTTACTTCAAACCTTTTTGGTGATATTTTAACAGATTTAGGTGCTGCTATTGCAGGCGGCATGGGACTGGCTGCCGGAGCCAACCTAAACCCAGAACGTAAATTTCCATCCATGTTTGAACCAATCCATGGTTCGGCACCGGACATAGCCGGGACAGGAAAAGCAAATCCGTTTGCCACCGTGTG
>JAGBXL010000001.1 GCA_017629325.1 Clostridia bacterium
GTATCCGAAGCTGTTACAAATTCTATTGTTCACGGCTACGAAAACAGCGGCATAGGAATGGTGTGTTTAAACTGCACCGCAATGGGAGAGGCCATAACCGTTGAAGTTATAGATAGCGGAAAAGGAATAGAAGATATAAAAAAAGCCATGGAGCCTATGTTTACTTCCTGCCCCGAACAAGAACGCTCAGGTATGGGCTTCACAGTTATGGAAACATTTATGGATAAAATAAATGTTACATCTGTTCCCGGAGTGGGAACAAAGGTAGTAATGACAAAAATAATAAAAAGCAAATTATTATAGACCTACATTTATTAATGGAGTACATAAATTGACCAGAACATTTGAGCTTATATTAAGTGCACAAAAAGGAGACAAACATTCCGAAGAAATTCTGATAAACGAAAATATGCCTCTTGTTCACCGATGTGTGAGGGCACTTTCAAGAGAGGGGTATGATTACGAGGATTTGGTTCAGCTTGGCTCAATAGGTCTTGTAAAAGCCATAAGGCGTTTCGATACAGGGCTTAATCTTATGTTTTCAACCTATGCAGTGCCTCTTATAAACGGAGAAATAAAAAGGTTTTTAAGAGACGACGGAATGATAAAGGTGAGCAGAAGCCTTAAGGAAACAAAACAAAAAGTCAGCTATGCTGGGAGGGTGCTTTCCCAAAAGCTAAACCGCGAGCCCACTATAAGCGAAATATCCGATTATACGGGTATAGAAACAGAAAAAATAGTTCTTGCACTCGATGCCTGTTTGCCTTGCGAATCTCTTCAAAGGCCTGTTTTGGCAGATGGCACGGGTGATTTAATTCTTGCCGACACTATAAACGATAATCACACATTTGGCGACGAGCTTGAAAAAATAGCTCTTAAATCTGCTCTTGGAAACTTAAAACCAAGAGACAGACAAGTTATAGTCTTAAGATATTTTAAAGGTAAAACACAAAGTGAAATTTCAAAAATAATAGGTGTTTCCCAGGTGCAGATATCGAGAATAGAGAAGAAGGTTCTGTTATCGCTAAAAGAAAGCCTAAAATAAAGCGTAGTGAAAATTATTCACTACGCTTTATTTTACAAAATTATGCAAATAAGCCCGCCCGAGCCTTCGTTAATAATTTTCTGCAAGGTTTCCTGAAGCTTAAACCTTGCATCTTCAGGCATCTTATGAAGCTTTCCTCGCAGACCCTCGTTTACAAGTTCGTGGAGAGATTTACCAAAAATATTAGTTTCCCAAATTGATTTTGGATTTTCGTCAAATTCGTTTAAAAGATAATGAACTAAATCTTCCGACTGTTTTTCTGTTCCAACTATTGGGGAAACTTCTGTTTCAATATCTGCTCTTATAAGATGAATACTTGGTGCACTTGCTTTAAGTCTAACTCCGTATCTGCTTCCCTGACGAACAATTTCCGGCTCTTCAAGGCTTAATTCATCAAGGGTGGGAGGCACAATTCCATAGCCCACTTCTCTGACCTCATGTAGAGCACATTCAATTTTGTCGTATTCTCTTTTTACCCTTGCCAAATCGGTCATAAGGCTTAAAAGTGATTCCTTGCCGCTTATTTCAAAGCCTGTATTTTCACCAAGAATTTTATAAAATATGTTGTCATCAATTTTCACATCACATGTAGCTCTGCCGCAGCCTAAATTTATAGACGATATGCACGATGATGTAACATTTTCATTTTCGCCAAGTGCATCGGAGAGAAATTTTGTATCTTTTATTTTGTTTATTTTTTCTATTTCAGTTATAAGAGTTTTGTATATAGACTGTTTTATTTTATGTTCGTCGGAAAGAACATCAACCCAATCAGGCAGATTAACCGATATTTCATTTACCGGAAATTCAAAAAGCACCTTTTCAATAATGCTTTCAATGTCTTCTTTTTTAAGCTCGGCACAGTTCACACAGAGTGTGCCAACACCGTGTTTTTCTTCAATTTCGTTTTTAATTCTTTTTGCATTTTCACTGTGGGGATTAACGCAGTTTAAAATAACCACAAAGGGCTTGTTGATTTCCTTTAATTCATTTATAACTCTGTTTTCCGCTTCAATATAATCATCTCTTGCAATATCCGAAAAACTGCCGTCGGTGGTAACAACAAGTCCTATTGTTGAGTGCTCTTTTATAACCTTCCCTGTGCCTATTTCAGCAGCCTTTGCAAATGGCATTTCGCTGTCAGACCATGGAGTTTTAACCATTCTTGGTGCTTCATCTTCAATATGCCCCATGGCTGATGGCACAATATATCCAACGCAGTCTATCATTCTAACATTCATTTTTGCATTGCCCGAAAGAGCAATTTCCAC
>JAGBXL010000200.1 GCA_017629325.1 Clostridia bacterium
CAAAATGCCAGCACAACTGCCTGGCAGCAATTGTAGCCTTCTTTAAAATAATTTCGTGCAAGCTCTGGTTTTGTCATATTTTTATCTCCTTTAAATGTTAAGTGCAATAAGCGACAATAGTTTTGCCGATTCTTTAAGTGAAGAAAGCTTGGCACATTCTCTTATAGAGTGTTCATATAATCCAATTGTACCGAGGTTGTCAACACAAGGTATGCCGTAGTGTGTAATATCAGCCGCATCAGAACCACCGTTACTCATAATAAATTCATGCTTAGGAATTCCATTTGCTTCAAATATTTCGTTTATTTTGTTTAAAAGCTCAAGATTTTTTTCATTAACTTCCATAGGATATCTCCAGCTCACAAGGGTAAGAGAGCAGCTTGTTCCTTCAACAAAGCTCTTTGCTGCTATTTCCTCTGCAAATCTTTTTGCCTCTTCCATTTGCTTGTCGGTTTTGAAGCGAATATCTGCAGTAAATGTGCATTTTTCGGGAACTGTGTTTTCGGCAGTTCCGCCCTCTATAAGACCGCAGTTGCATGTTATACCGTCTTCACTTTTAAATTTTTCAAGCTCCATAATCTTGTGTGCCGCCTCTAAAATGGCACTTGAACCATCGTAGCATCTTGCCGAATGGCAGGCTTTTCCGCTTATTTCAAATTTGTATTTTCTTATGCCTTTTCTCTGGCACACCACTTTGTTTTCTCTGTATCCCTCACAGTTTAAAAAGGCTATGGCATCTTTTGCTTTTTCACACATAAACGCGGTTGTAGTTTTGTTGCTGTTTCTGCTGCTGTTTTCTTCGTCGCTTTGAAGTATCAGCTTAACAGGTCTTTTGGTAAATCCAATTTCATCAAGAGCTGTCATTGCCATAAAAGAAGATGCAAGCCCGCCTTTGCAGTCGGAAGTGCCGGGACCATAGATGTATTCCTCGTCATATCTCACAGGAGGATATCCAAAAAGTCCAATAGGGTGAACAGTGTCCATGTGTGCCGAAAAACAAATTGGTTTTTCATTTGAATCAGGATTCATGGTTATGCATATTGCATCGCCTGAAACCTCTTGTTTATTAACTTCTATTTTCCAGCCTTTTTCCTTTGCTTTATCAGTTATGTATTTGCCAACTGCATCAACGCCTTCTTTACACTCGGTAGGGCTTTCAATACTACATATTTCACCCCAGAATTCTCAAGCTCATCAAGCTTTTTTAATAGCTTTTCTCTCATAAAAACATCTCCTCATAAATAATATTTAGTTTAACATAAAATAATGGTAAAATCAACTTATTCACAAGCTCAACTGTTGGTTGAGTTATTTTTGGTAAAATTTTAAAAAAAGTCTTTATAGTTGACTCCATTTTGTGTATAATATTGTTAAATTATAATACTACGAGGTGAAATTATGCACGAATTTCAGTCCGAAAAATTAAAGGAATTAAGAAAAAAACAGGCAATAACCCAAATGGAACTGGCATCAATGCTCGGCGTCAGCGACAGAGCTGTGTCTAAATGGGAAAAAGGAATATCTGCTCCATCTTCAAAGCATCTTCTTGCTTTGGGTAAAATATTTAATATATCAGTGGAATATTTCTATGGCGGAAAAAAGAATATTGATTCTGCTGCTGCTGAAAAAGGAATGGAATCACTTAAAGAACTTTATAAAATTGGAAGAGGTCCTTCCAGTTCTCACACCATAGGTCCTGAAAAAGCGTGCATGATTTTTAAAAAGAAAAATCCAAATGCCGATAAATTCAAAGTTGTTCTTTATGGCTCTCTTGCAAAAACAGGCAAAGGTCACGGAAGCGATGTTGTTATAAGAAAAACCTTTGCTCCAAAGGAATGTGAAGTAGAATTCAACTATCTTGAATCAAAGATTCCACACCCCAACACAATGGATATTTTTGCAATAAAAGATGGAAAAATAATAGATAAAACCAGAGTTCTCAGCGTTGGCGGCGGAAGTATAGCTTTTGAAAACAAGTTTTCACCAAGTAAAGATAAACCATATAAAATAAATCATTTTTCTGCAATTAGTAAGTATTGCAGGGAAAATCAGATTCGCCTGTGGGAATTTGCAATGGAGAATGAAGACACCGAGTTTTATGACTATATGAAAAAAGCATGGGAAGCCATGAAACAGTCCATAAAAAGAGGTCTTAATGACGAAGGAGTTTTGCCCGGTGGTTTAAATGTGCAAAAAAAAGCAAAATCTCTTATAGAAAGCCAGCACATAGATGAAACAAGAGAAACCAGAGAAAATCGTATGGTCTGTGCTTATGCCTTTGCTGTGAGCGAGCAGAATGCTGCAGGCGAAACAATAGTAACAGCACCAACTTGTGGTGCGGCAGGCGTTGTTCCCGCGGTTCTTTATTATCAGCAGCAAAAGAATAGCTACACCGACGATGAAATAATAAAGGCCCTTATAAGTGCTGGTTTAATAGGTAATATAATAAAAACAAATGCTTCAATTTCAGGTGCTGAATGTGGCTGTCAGGCAGAAATAGGCAGTGCTTGTGCTATGGCATCAGCAGCCTTGGCAGAGCTTTTTGGCTTAAGCCTTGATAAAATAGAATATGCTGCCGAAATTGCAATAGAGCATCATCTTGGTCTTACCTGTGATCCAATCTGCGGTCTTGTGCAGATACCCTGCATTGAAAGAAACGCTGTTGCGGCAATGAGAGCAATAAATGCAGTTAACCTTGCAAGCTTTTTGTGGGATAGCCGAAAAATATCATTCGATAAAGTTGTCCAGACCATGAAAGAAACAGGGCATGACCTTTCATCTTCATATAAAGAGACCTCTGAAGCAGGTCTTGCAAAAATAAATCTTTAAAAGTTTAGCCGTAGGTTAATTATCTTATTTTATGTAAAGAGTATCCATATTGCACATTGACTTATTTTGTATATGGGTTTATAATATATGTTAATAAATTCGTATTATGGAAGGAAGATGCAAAATGAGTAAGTTAAAATTTGGTTGGGCAGAAATAGACCTCACTCCCGAGAAAAAAGTATCTCTTGCAGGTCAGTTTGCCGAAAGAATTTCAGAATATGTTGAAAAGCCTATAACAGCAACAGCAATGGCGGTATCGTCAGACGATGAGCAAATGGTTATCGTAAGCTGTGATTTGCTTGCTGTTTCTGCTAATCTTTCTGATCTTGTTCGTGAAAAGCTTAGTGATAACACAGTAGGGCTTGATCCAAATAAAGTTATTATGTGTGCAATTCACACCCACACAGCCCCCGGCTACACCCGCACTGGCAGAAGCAAAGGAACAAGGGGCTCAAAAAGTCTTCTGGAGCAGTTCCTTCCAGAAGGCAAAAAATATGTTGAACGTCAGAACATTTCAAATAACTCCGATATTATAAAGGGTGATGAAGCACTTAATTTCCTGGCAGAAAAAATAACAAAGGTAACTTTAGATGCCTGGGCACAAAGACGCGACGGCTCATTTACAAATGCATTTGGAAGAGCGCCTGTTGGTATGTGCAGAAGAGCCGCTTATTCCGATGGATCTGCTCAGATGTGGGGCGAAACAAATCAGGCAGTTTTCACCGAGGTTGAAGGCGGAAGCGACACAGGTATTGAGCTTTTATTTGTTTATGATGAAAACAATAAATTAAAAGGCATAGTTCCAAACCTTGCCTGCCCTGCACAGTGTGTTCAGCACAGACTTTTTGTTTCACCTGATTTCTGGGGTGAGGTAAAGATGCTTTTAAGAAAGCATTTCGGCGAAGATATTTTCATGCTTCCTCTTTGCAGTGCTGCAGGTGATCAGTGCCCTGTTGATATAGTAAGATGGGTAGAGCCCGAAAGCGACGTTAATGACCCCAACATCGACCGTAAATATCCT
Source organism: Clostridia bacterium (assembly GCA_017629325.1). Lineage (GTDB taxonomy): Bacteria > Bacillota > Clostridia > UMGS1810 > UMGS1810 > RGIG1828. Next base: position 3,851 of record JAGBXL010000200.1, read on the forward strand.
TTAAAGAGAAAAGCCGACCCTTCAATGTTCGACCTTAAAGGAATGAAATTAACAGGAAGAAGAATAGCAAACGAAATTATAGCGGTATATGAAGATGGTCTTGATCCTGCTCAGGAAAATCCCGAGTTTGTTCATCATGTAAAAGTTATGAAGCTTCCACTTCGAAGAACAACACTTTCACAGGTAAATGCTGCTAAAAAAGCAATTAATGACTATCTTTCCCAAAAAGAAGGCGATGTAGATTTCAATGATGCAGCTAAACTTCAGGTTCACACAGGTATTCTTGCAAGAGAAGCTCTTCAGAATATTCAAAATGTTGTAGATACAGAAGTACATACCATAAAACTCGGCAGCGTTGCTATTGCAACAAACCCATTTGAATTATTCCTTGATTACGGTAATCAGATAAAAGCAAGAAGCCATGCCGAACAAACCTTCCTTATTCAGCTTGCAAATGGCATAGAGGGCTACCTCCCCACCGAAAAAGCCGAAAAGGGCGGTCATTACAGTGCATTTGTTTCAAGCGGTCTTGTAGGTCATGAAGGTGGAGATCAGCTTGTAAGAGAAACACTTGAAGATATCAATAACGAGCTTTTTCCGCTATAATTAAACTTATTAATAGGAGATAAAAAATATGGAAACTAAAGTATTAAAAAGATACCCAATAGGTAACAAGCGTTTTAACTGGAAACAAAAAGACTATACCCTTTCAACATTTGCAGGCTTTCCTCAAAGTAATTCTCACGAGGGCGATGTTGATGTTGTTGCCGACAGATACGCAAAATATCATAAAGAAGCAGGCTTTAACCTTTTAGAGCTTGGCTGGGTTCCTCATGAGGGTGCATGGGCAATGGTAGATGCCTGCGAAAAAAATGAAATCAACCTTCTTTTCCAGGATATGAGCCTTATCGGTGGTATGAGCTTCCATTATGCTGACAGACACTGCACCCGGGAAGAAATTAAAGCGGTTGTAGATAAATTAAAAGATAAAAAATATACCATAGGCTACTATGTGTGGGACGAACCTCAGTCTGAATCACAAATGGAAGAGGCAAGAAGACAGATGGATATCTTGCAGGAATTAGATCCCGATGCACTTCTTTTCACTGTTGCTGTTCCCGACTATAATGCCGACCCCGATAGAAAATTCAAATTAGGAACCAAAACCCTTGAACTTGGTGATACATGGGAAAACGGCAGATATGTTCCATATCTTGAAATGTTTGCCGAAAAAATGGATCCTCCGGTAATGAGCTTCGACTATTACCCTGTTGGTAACTATTTCAATGTTTGGCCCGGTCATGTGTATAACTACGAAAATCAGCTTGACGATAGCTTTATGTTTCTTTCAATGGCAGCAAACAGAGCCGTTGCCAAAAAACATAATATTCCATTCTGGTTCTATTATCAGGGTTACAAACTTTTTAAATGGACTAATGAGGAAGACTTTATTTTCCCAATGGTTCGCTGCTTTATGTATGGTGCAATACTCTATGGTGCAAAAGGCCTTCAGAACTATTCCACAGGTGCTAAGGGCAGCCGTTTCTTAAATTCCGACGGAACAAAAGGCGATTATTTTGAAGACTACAAACAAATTCACGCCGAAATTGCAAACCTTGGAAACACCCTTATGGCACTTGATTCAAAGCTTATTATTCATTCCGATGACCTTCTCCCCGGCTGTGAATATACAAAGCCTTATTTCAATAAAGTAGAAGAAAGCTCCATCTTCACAGGCACACTTCCCAAGAGAACATCTGTTGGTGAACTGGAAGATGCCTATGGCAATAAATATGCAGTTATTCTTAACCGTGATTATGAAAAGGTTTCCCAAATCACTCTTGATTTAAAAGATAACTTCAGAGTTTATGAAGTTAGTAAGGAAGACGGCAAGCAGAGAGTAATCTTTGAAAACACAAATAAACTTTCATTAACACTTCAGGGTGGCGATGCTTGTCTTTATCGTTTCCAGAAGGCAAGTGAAGAAGCATATACCATAGAATATGAATTAGAAGCTTAAAAACTATTGACAATAAAACTTTTTAGGCGTATAATTTTAATAAATTTAATATCCTTTAAACCGTTGAGGCAGAAAAAAGGAAGAACAAGGTCTTTTTGAGCGAGTGGATTATGGTGTGAGTTCCGCAAGACTCTCTTCGTAATATGGGCTGCTGAGGGCTGTGTCAAATGCACAGACGCATGGCTTGTGTTAAAGCCAAAGGTATGATAGTACCTTAAAAAGTGCACCACAAAAAATGGTGAATCAAGGTGGCACCGCGGATAAAAGTTTATTCGTCCTTGGCAGAATATTAGTATTCTGCCAGGGATTTTTGTATTATAGGAGAGGTTATTATGTTTATATTTTCAAAACGATGGCTAGACAATTAAGCTAATTTATGATAAAATATAATCTATGTTAAAAAAAGGATTTGATAATATGAGTAATAGTTATAAAGATTTTGAAAATTATCTTAAAGAGTATCCGAGTGCCGAAGGTTATTTTGGTGAATACGGCGGCTCTTTTCAGGCTGAGGAATTAATAGAAGCTTTTAAAGAAGCCGATGATGCCTATGAGGCAATATGCCATTCTGCACAGTTTATAAATGAACTTCGCAGAATAAGAAAAGAATTTCAGGGAAGACCCACCCCTGTGTATCATTGTGAAAGACTTTCCAAAATATTTGGCAATTGCCAGATTTATTTAAAAAGGGAAGACCTTAATCACACGGGTGCACATAAATTAAATCACTGTATGGGTGAGGGGCTTTTGGCAAAATATATGGGCAAGAAAAAAATTATAGCAGAAACCGGTGCAGGTCAGCACGGTGTTGCCATTGCAACTGCCGCTGCATATTTTGGCATGGAATGTGATGTTTACATGGGCGAAGTTGATATTGCCAAGCAGCACCCAAATGTTATCAGAATGAAAATGCTCGGTGCTAATGTTATCCCCGTTACAAAAGGGCTAAAAACCCTGAAAGAAGCTTGCGATGCAGCATTCGAGGCATATCTTAAAGAATATAAAAATGCAATTTACTGTATAGGAACAGCTGCAGGTCCTCATCCGTTTCCAAAAATGGTGAGAGATTTCCAGTCTGTTATCGGAATAGAAGCAAGAGAACAATTTTTAGAGATGACCGGAATTATGCCTGATGCAGTTTGTGCATGTGTTGGCGGAGGCTCGAATTCTCTTGGTATGTTCACACCGTTTTTGGCAGACCCTGTTGAGATATACGGCGTAGAGCCTTTAGGCAGAGGAAAAGAAATAGGAGATCATGCTGCAACAATGGCGTATGGCACCAAGGGAATAATTCATGGATATTCAAGCTATGTGCTTCAAGATGAAAACGGCGAGCCGCTTCCTGTGTATTCTATTGCAAGTGGTCTTGATTATCCGGGTGTAGGCCCCGAACACGCTCATTTAAGGGATCTTGGCAGAGTTCATTATGATACTGTATCCGATGAAGAAGCAATGGAGGCATTTTTCCTTCTTTCAAGATACGAAGGAATTATCCCTGCCATTGAGAGTGCTCATGCTGTTGCCTATGCAATCCGCTATGCAAAAGAGCATAAATCAGGCTCAATTCTTGCTTGTCTTTCCGGCAGAGGCGATAAAGATATTGATTATGTTTATGAAAATTATGGTTGCGGTGAAAAATTCAAATTAGATTACGATGTGTAATAACCGTAAAATCCCCATTTGTTATGGGGATTTTCTTTTTATTAAAATTATATTATATCGTTTTTTTTTTAAAATAAAATTTTATTTATTTTAACATATTGAATTTTTTTATTATTTGTGATAATATTTAAAAGTACTAATGCTATTAAAAGGGGCAATGATTTATGAAAAAAATTTACGAAGGTAAAACAAAAGATGTATATAGCCTTGAAAACGGTAATGTTCTTTTAAAATTTAAAGATGACTGCACCGGTAAAGACGGCGTTTTTGATCCCGGCGAAAATTCTGTTGGTCTCAAAATCGAAGGTATAGGCAAAGCTAATCTTAGAACATCTGTTTATTATTTTGATCTTCTCAAAAAAGCAGGCATCAAAACACACTATGTTAGTGCTGATGTAGAAGAGGCAACAATGGAAGTTCTCCCCGGTGAAGTTTTTGGTCATGGTTTAGAAGTTATCTGCCGTCTTGTTGCAACAGGCAGCTTTATCCGCAGATACGGTGAATATATTGAAGACGGAACAGTTTTAGAAGGCGGCTATGTTGAATGCACCTTTAAAAACGACGAAAAAGGCGATCCCCTTGTTACAGGCGAAGGTCTTGCAGCTCTCGGTGTAATGAGCCCTGAAATGTTTGAAAGCATGAAAGAGCAAACACTCAAAATAACCAAAATTGTTGCAGATGACCTCAAAACAATCGGTCTTGACCTTTGGGATATTAAATTTGAATTTGGTTATAACAACGGCGAAGTTATTCTTATCGACGAAATTGCTTCGGGCAATATGAGAGTATATAAGGGTGATGAAATAGTTAACCCCGTTGAATTAACAAAGCTTATATTGAATAGATAATTTATATTTAAAAACGGCGGTGCCTTTTGGCACCGCTTTATTTTTTTGCATAGATTTGTATATATTTCCGTAAAATATAATGAGATTAAAAAAGGAGATATATAATGAAAATAGAAAAATCCGGCAAATATTTTGGTACCGATGGTTTCAGGGGAGAAGCAAATATCAGTTTAACCTCACTTCAGGCATATAAGGTTGGAAGATTTCTTGGCTGGTATTATTCAAATGAAGCTTATGGCTGCAAAAATGGGCTCTACCGACCTAAAATAGTTATAGGCAAGGATACACGCCGTTCAAGCTATATGCTAGAATATTCAATAGTAGCCGGAATAACCGCCTCAGGTGCTGATGCATATATGCTTCATGTAACAACAACTCCAAGTGTTTCTTATGTAACTCGCCTGGAGGAATTTGATTGCGGAATAATGATAACCGCTTCTCATAATCCTTTTTATGATAATGGAATAAAAATAATAAATCGTTATGGCGAAAAATTAGATGAGAGCGTAACAGATTTAATAGAAGCCTATATAGACGGAAATATGGAGTTAATCGGTTTAAGTTCTGGCGACATTCCTTATGCCAAAAGAGAAAAAATCGGCTGTATAATCGATTATGTGTCGGGAAGAAACCGCTATGTAGGTTATCTTATTTCTATTGCTTCTCATTCCTATAAGCATCTTAAAATCGGGCTTGATTGTGCTAATGGTGCTTCTTGGACTATCGCAAAAGCCGTGTTTGATGCTTTGGGTGCACGCACCTATGTTACGGGCGATGTGCCAAACGGGCTTAATGTAAATGAAAACTGTGGCTCAACCAACATCGAAAATCTTTGCCGTCTTGTAAAAGAAAAACATCTTGACCTTGGCTTTGCTTTCGACGGCGATGCCGACAGATGCATTGCAGTTGATGAAACAGGCAGGGTTATCGATGGAGATATGATGCTTTATATTTTGGCAAAAAGGCTTAAATCAAGGGGTATATTAAACGATAACACCGTAGTTGCAACCATTATGTCAAATTCAGGTCTTACAAAAAGCCTTGAAAATATAGGTATAAAATGTGTTCAAACAGATGTGGGCGACCGATTTGTATATGAATGTATGCAAAAAGGCGGATACCTGCTTGGCGGTGAGCAATCGGGGCATATAATTCTTAAAAAATATGCAACAACGGGCGATGGAATTCTCACCGCAATTATGATGGCAGAGGAAGTCTGCGACCAAAAACTCTCTCTTTCAAGGCTCACGGCAGATTTAAATCTTTACCCCCAATATTCCAGAAGCATAAGAGTTAAAGATAAAGCACTTGCAATATCCGATGAAGCTGTTCAGGAAGCAGTTAAAAAAGTTTCTCAAATGATAAATGGAAATGGAAGAGTGCTTCTCAGAAAAAGTGGCACCGAGCCGGCTATTAGAATAATGCTGGAGTGTGAAACCGAAGAAAAATGCATATCTTATGCAGATTTAATATCAAATGTAATAACCCAAAGGGGGCACAGTATCTCATGATTAGCCTTAAAACAGCTGATTTGTTTGAATGTAAAACAGAATTTTTAAATGATTTTCTTTCAAGCAGTATCTATCCATGGGATATGCTTCCTAAAATAAATCCCTATATAACCGCCCTTATTTTCAAAGGAATTCCCGGCTATAAGCTTATAGCCGATATGGTTCTTGCAGGCGATAATGTTAAAATTCACCCTTCGGCAGTAATAATGCCTCCTGCCGTGATAGGCGAAGGCTGCGAAATACGCCCTGGTAGCTTTATTAGGGGTAATGTAATAATTGGTGTAAACTGTGTTATAGGTAATTCCACAGAAATTAAAAATTCCATTCTCTTAAATAGTGTTCAGGCACCTCACTATAATTATATAGGTGATTCTGTAATAGGAAACCACGCTCATTTAGGTGCTGGTGTTATATGCTCAAATTTAAAAGCCGATGGTTCAAATGTTGTTGTCCGCGGTGATACAGAATATACCACAGGTTTAAGAAAGCTTGGTGCAATCTTGGGTGATAATGCCGACATTGGCTCGGGCTGTGTTATAAATCCTGGCACAGTTGTAGGCAAGGGAACAAGAGCGTATCCTTTAACTGCTCTAAGAGGCGTGTATCCCGAAAAATCTATTATAAAATCCGCCAAAACGGTTGTTGACATTGTAGAGTAAACTTTATTAAATAATTTAAAAATGTTATTGAATTATGTGTGTTTTTTTGTTATGATCATATTAGTTCTTAATATGGAAGTGAAAATATGATAAATAAAGAAATTAAAAAACTTGTGTGCTATGGGCTAAATAAAAAGCTTATAAACCCCCTCGATAAAACCTATATAATTAATCAGATAATATCAGCACTTGGTCTTGAAAGCTTTGAAGACTTAGATATTTCAAATGAAGAAATATGCCTTGAAAGCATCTTAAACAATATAAATAACTATGCTGCGGGGCAAGGCATAATAGAAGATACAATAACCCACCGCGACCTATTCGATACAAAAATTATGGGGCTTTTAACTCCCCGCCCAAGCGAAGTAATAAGAGAATTTGAAAATCTATATAAAAAGTCGCCTAAAGAAGCAACGGATTATTTTTACGATATCAGTAAAAATAGCGACTATATCCGCACATATCGTATAGTAAAAGATAAAAAATGGACTTCGTCGTCTCCTTATGGCGATTTAGATATAACAATTAACCTCTCTAAGCCCGAAAAAGACCCCAAAGCAATAGCTGCTGCCAAAAATGCAGTTCAGTCGGGATATCCAAAGTGTCCTTTGTGCAGAGAAAACGAGGGCTATGCCGGCAGAATAAACTCTCCTGCAAGGCAGAATCACCGCATAATCCCCGTTAAAATAAATAACGCCGATTGGTTTATGCAGTATTCACCCTATGTTTACTATAACGAGCATTGTATAGTGTTTAGTGGTGAGCACACACCAATGAAAATAGAAAAAGCAAGCTTTGAAAAGCTTTTGTCTTTCGTAGCTAAGTTTCCCCATTATTTTGTTGGCTCAAATGCCGATCTTCCAATTGTTGGCGGCTCTATTTTAAGCCACGATCATTTCCAGGGTGGAAACTATGAATTCCCAATGGCAAAAGCGCCAATCGATACCAAAATTTCATTTAAAGATTTTGAAGATGTTGAAGCAGGGCTTGTTAAGTGGCCAATGTCTTGCATAAGAATAAAATCGAA